>JAFDMG010000120.1 GCA_019306045.1 Deltaproteobacteria bacterium
GATCGTCTCCCTGCTGAAGACCGGCAGCGCCTTTTACGCCCCCTCGGCTTCGGCGGTCCAGATGGCCGAGGCCATCCTCAAGGACAAGAAGCGGATTCTGCCGGTGGCCGCCTATCTGGAAGGGGAGTACGGCATCGACGGTTACTACATGGGCGTGCCGGCCAAGCTGGGAGCCGGCGGGGTGGAGCAGGTCATCGAGATCGACCTCCTGCCGGAGGAGAAGACCGCCCTGCAGCGCTCCTTCGAGAGCGTCAAGGGGCTGGTGGAAAAACTGCAGGTGTGAGGCTGCCGGTGGGCTGCCAGCGACAAGCGGGGGCTGGGAACGGCCCCCGCTTTTTTTCTGGCCGGCGGCGCGGGAAAATTTTTGCTTTGCTTCCGGCTCGCCTTCGTGTATGCGATAAAAAAGTCTGCAGTCAACCACTAATGA
Source organism: Deltaproteobacteria bacterium (assembly GCA_019306045.1). Taxonomy (GTDB): domain Bacteria; phylum Desulfobacterota; class Anaeroferrophillalia; order Anaeroferrophillales; family Anaeroferrophillaceae; genus JAFDMG01. Next base: position 428 of record JAFDMG010000120.1, read on the forward strand.
CTATCGGAAGCCAATGCGCCGAAAAACATTGATAATCGCCGCGGCCGTGCTGGCCGTCCTGGTTCTGCTCCTGGCCGTGGTGCCGCCCCTGCTGCCGTTGACGGCCGTGAAAGTGGGCCTGGCCGGCGACCTGGAGCGGCTGGCCGGCGGCCGGGTGCGGCTGGCCGCGCTCCATTTCCGGCTGCTGCCCCGGCCGGCATTCGTCCTCGACGATTTGGCCGTCGAGGTCCGGGAACCGGGCGTTTTGGCCGGGGAGCCGGCGTTCAGCTGCCGCTGCCCCCGGGTGGTCGCCGGCCTGGCGGTGACGGAGCTGCTGCGGGGCCGGTTCACGCTGGCGGTCCTGCGGCTGGAAGCCCCCCGGTTTGCCAGCCGCTGGGGAGCCGCCGGCGGCTGGCGCGCCCTGGGGGCCCGGCTGGCGGAGCCGGCGCCGGCCGCCGGGGCGGAGGAACTGCCCGGCGATTCGCTGATGACCGCCGGCGGCAGCGCCCCCCCCTGGCTGCGGCTGGCCAGGGGCCTCCGGCTCCGGGTTGCCGACGGCCACTGGCGGCTGACCGGCCTGCCCTGGCTGGCCGGCGACCTGGAACTGCGCTGCTGGTCCGGCGTCTACCGCCTGGAGCCGGCGGGCGGCGGTTCCCTGCTGCGCGGCGGCGGCGAATTGCTGGGCGGCCGCCTGGAAGCCCGGTTTTTCTGGCACCGCCCGGAGCCGGCGGCCGCCCTGCAGCTGGACGGGCGCCTGCGGCTGACCGGGGCCGTTCTTCGGGGCCTGCGGCTGGCGGCCGCCGATTCCGGCCCGGAGCGGCTGGCGGTTGTCCAGGGCACCGGCGACCTGCTCCTGGAACTCAACGGCCGGCTGGGGGAAGGATTCAGCCTCCACTGGCGGGCCGGGGTCGAGAACCTGGGCGCCGCCGACCACCAGGGCAACCCCTGGCTGACCGGTTTCACCGCCGCCTCGGCGGCCACCGGCTACCTGGCCTTCCGGGAGGGCTACCTGAACTTGAAAAGCGCCCGCCTGGATCTGCCGGGGGACGCCACGGTTTTCAGCCGCGGCCTGATCCGCTACCGGGGGCGGCTGTTCACCGACCTGCTGAACCAGGTCCGGGTGGAGCGCCTGGAGGCGCTGCTGGCGGCCGTGCCCGTCCTGGGCCGCCGCTTCGGCGTCCTGGACGGCGCCTGCGCGGGGGAAGTCAACCTGGTGGGCAACCTGGAAGTCAACCCGGTGGTCCGGGTGCGGCTGACCGCCGACCGACTGGCCTACCGGCGGCCGTTGGCCGCCGCCGGGGGACCGCCATGTTCCCCCCGGCAGACCCTGGGCGGCCTGTTCGCCGCCGCGACCGGCGGCAACTTCCTGGGGGAGGTCAACCTCGAGATCGGGCGGCTGGACCTCTGCACCGCCAGCCTGCGGCAGCTGACCCTCAAGGCGCGCAAGCGCCTGAACCAGCTGCTGGTCGAGAGACTGGCGGCGGCGGTGGACGGCGGCAAGCTGCGGGTGTCGCTGGCGGTCGACGACCTGCTGGCGCAGCCGCATTGGAACGGCTCCCTGGTGCTGGAAAAGATGGATCCGCTTTGGCTGCTGCCTGCCTGGCCCTTCGCCGGCCCGCTGAGCGGCAGCCTGGTGCTGGAGGGCGATCTGCCGGCGGCCGGCGGCCGGGATGCCTGGCTGCGGACCCTGCAGGGCAGCGGCAGCCTGACCGTCGACCGGGGCCGGGTCCGCCCCGGCAAAATGAGCCGCTTCCTTTTCTCCTTTGCCCCCCGCCTGGGCCTGCGGGCCGGGGATTTCACCGGCCCCTTTACCCGCCTGCAGCTGCCCGTGCGCCTGGGCGGGGGACGGTGCTACCTGCGGGGCTTCAGCCTCCGGGGGCCCTGGTACCGGCTCCGGGGAGACGGCACCTGGAACCTGGCCGGCCGGCAGCTGCAGCTGCGCGGCACCATCGACTACGGCCGCCCCGGGACCGCCGGCCGTCCGGCCGGCGGCCGGCTGCCGCACCGGGGACAGTTTGTCGTGCGGGGCTCCCTGCCGGCGTTGCCCTGACGCCGCCCGTTCCCGGTTTTCGCGCCCCCCGTCTTGGGGATTGGCTCTTTAGGAGGCCGGCTTCGGCGGCTCTACTCGGGATTCTTGAGGAAAAAACTTTCCATGTAGTTGAGGTTGAAGCCAACGAAGCGGTTGGGGGTGGGCAGCGGGCTTTTACTCCATTCACCGCCGTTTTGGGGTTGGAAGACGGTGATCGTGGCCTCAAAGAGGGCAAGAAAATTGGCTTGAATAGCTTTGCGAAACAGGCCGGAGAAGGTTCCGGCAACCGTATAGAAACGGCCATTGAGGATGGGGGTGACGATGCTGATTCGGTTCATCTCCTGCTGCCCGGCTTTGTAACGCAATTTTTCCGCCCGCAGCTGATCGGCGACCGTACCCGCATTTTTCAGCTCATCCCAGAAAAAAATTATATCTTCGACCCGGATGTTGATGGTTTCGAGGGTCATGGTCAGGCGGCTGTCCACCGTTATCCGCACATCCTGCAAATGGATATAATTGTCCGCGGTGCTCTGCCCGTGCGGATGTTTCATCAAGGCCGGACGGTTGAAGTAGTCGCTGGTGCGGTAGGCTTCGGCGGGCACGGCTATGTGGCCGGTGTACTGCTTGCCCGGCTTGTGAATGGTGATCTTTCGCTGCAGGGTGTTCATCGAGTCAAGCAAAAGCCGGCGGCGGTCCCGTGGCGCCCGGGCCGGCGCTCCCCGGGCGGTTTTGCGTCGGGAGAGAAAATATGTTATAGCAGTAATGTCCGGTCAAGTGCTTTCATACTGTCAATCAGTGCTGTTTTCAGCGCCTTGGCGCTCGCTTGCCTGTTTTTCTCGCGGTTCATGGCGCTAAAGTTGACAAACTCGCCCTTTCAGGGCTCAAGCAAGGCAACTTTCACGCTCCCATCGCCGGGAAAAACCACGGCAGCTCACGATGCCGCGCCGAGAAACAGCACTGGTTGCCGACTTTAAGCAGCGCCAAAAGTATACCGGACACCCATGATGTTATAAGTTTCTCCCCGGGCCGGGCCAGCCGCCGGCCCGAATCCGAACCCGAACCGCGAACACCTGCGGGAGGCCTTCCCGCTTTTCTTCACCATCGCCCGCCAGGCGCCGGACCTGGAGCAGGTGCGCGAGCGCCTGACCCACCTGGTCACCCAGCTGGAAAACGACGTCTACCACCGGGTCTCCCTGGCCAACAACAGCTCCCAGATCTGCGCCCGCGACTGCGCCCGGGCGATGCGCGGCATGCTGCGGGAGCGGGCCGACCAGCTGGCCGGCTTCAGCATCGCCCAGGCGCTCAGCGACCTCGCCCGCGGCGTTCCCCGCCCCGAGCTGCAGCCGCCGTTTTTCGCCGAGCTTTACAACATCCTCCACGGCCTGCACGGCCGGGGGCCCAACCTGGTGTTGATGGACATCCCCCTGGAAACCGCCGAACTCCGCGGCCGGGCGGCGGCCGTCGCCCGTTCCCGCCAGCTGGACACCCTGTGGGAAAACGTCGAGCGGCGGATGGCCCGCTACGTCTCCGGCCTCGAGCCGGAGGTGGTGGAGCGCCGCCGCCGCCGCCGCGAGGCCCTGCTGGCCGCCTTCGGGGCCGCGGCTTCCCAGTGGCAGGACTGGCGCTGGCAGCTGCAGCACATCATCCAGGACGTGGACACCCTGGCGCAGATGCTCGAACTCAGCGCCGCGGAAAGGGAGGCAGTGAGTGTCGCCCGCCGCCGGCGGGTGCCCTTCGGGGTGACGCCCCACTACCTGTCGCTGATGGACGACCACCCCGGCGAGTGCGACCGGGCCGTCCGCGCCCAGGTGCTGCCGCCGCTGCCCTACGTCGAGCGCATCGCCGCCGCCCGGGCCCGGCACGACCGCAGCCTGGACTTCATGCTCGAAGAGGACACCTCCCCCTTCGACCTTATCACCCGCCGCTACCCGGCCATCTGCATTTTCAAGCCGTTCAACACCTGCCCGCAGATCTGCGTCTACTGCCAGCGCAACTGGGAGATCGACGACGCCATGGCCCCCGGGGCCCTGGCCCTCGAGGAGCAGATCGACGCCGCCGTCGACTGGATCCGCCGGCACCCGGCAATCAAGGAGGTGCTGATCACCGGCGGCGACCCCCTGGCCCTCGACGATGCCATGCTGGCCTCGATTCTCGACCGGGTGGCGGCCGTGCCCACGGTGGAGCGGCTGCGGCTCGGCACCCGCACCCTGGTGACCATGCCCATGCGGATCACCCCGGCCCTGGCGGCGATGATCGGCTCCTACCGCCGGCCGGGCCGCCGGGAGGTGGCCGTCGTCACCCACGTGCAGCACGTCTATGAGGTCACCCCCGAGGTGGTGGCCGCCGTCGACCACCTGCGCCGCCAGGGCATCCCGGTCTACAACCAGATGGTGTACACCTTCTATGCCTCCCGCCGCTTCGAGGCGGTGGCCCTGCGCCGCCTGCTGCGGCTGGTCGGCATCGACCCCTATTACACCTTCAACACCAAGGGCAAGGAGGAGACCGCCGCCTACCGGGTGCCCATCGCCCGCCTGCTCCAGGAACAAAAGGAGGAGGCCCGGCTGCTGCCCGGCCTCGGGCGCACCGACGAGGCGGTTTTCAACGTTCCGGGACTGGGGAAGAACTACCTGCGGGCCCAGCAGCAGCGCGACCTGCTTTCCATCCTGCCGGACGGCAGCCGGGTCTACGAGTTCTATCCCTGGGAGCAGAACATCTCCCAGTCCAGCAAGACCTACGTCGGCCACGACGTGCCCATCCTGCCTTACCTCGAGCGCCTGGAGGAGATCGGCGAACAGGCCGAGGACTACTGGTCCATCTGGAACTACTTCTAGGATATTTTAAAGAGGCGGCCGGCGTTGGCCCGGGGCCGTCACTTCGCCGGCAGCACCGCTTCCAGGAACGCCTTCCCGGCGGCCGGCGGCGCCGACAGCCAGTAGACCAGGCGGCCGCGGCGGAAGATGTAGTGGACCTGGCCCAGGCCGTGGAAGCGGTGAACGGTGAGGCCGCCGGTCTGGACGCGCCGGTAGTCGTGAAAAGGCGAGCGGGGATTGCCGATCATGCCGGCGACCATCGCCCGGGTCTGTTCCTCGGCCTGGCCGGCGTCCCGGCTGCGGGAGATCCAGATCATCGCCGGCGGTCCCCCCTGGCCCGGGGCCCGGTAGATGCCGATCGCCCCGGCCTCGACGGCGATCTGCTTGCCGTGCAGCGAGTTGATTTTCTCCAGGGCGGCCGTGCCGGTGATCAGCTCCAGCCGCCGGTAACTGTCAACGGCCGCCGGCAGCCGGCGGCCGAGGTCGGCGGGCGCCGGCGCGGAGCCGCAGCCGGCCAGCAGGACGGCCAGCAACAGCAGGACGGCCGGCTGCCTGCCGCCGCCCGTTTTCGTTTTCCCCATGATTTTCCTCCTTTCCTCAGCCGTGTCCGGCATGCCGTAGTCATTGTTTGAGGCCGGCAGCCGGGGCTGTTTGCCGCCGCCGCCTCGCGAGCTGCCGTGGTTTTTCCCGGCGCCGCCTCGGCAACCGGCTTTCTTTGGCCGCCGCGGTTGTTTCCCCCCTGCCTTGCCCCGGGAAACCGCGGCTCCCGCCCCACCCGGGTTTCACTCCTTTTCTTCCCGCCCCGCCAGCAGCCGGTCGACGGCGTACTGGGCCGCCAGCAGGCCGAAAATTCCCGGCATGAAAATGGCGCTCGGCTGGATGTGGCGCCGCCGCCCCCGGGGCTGGTGTTCCTCCCGCAGCTCTTCGTCCACCTCCGCCGGCGGGCGGGGCTTGACCGCCGCCGGCTCCCGGGAGTAGACCACCGGCACCCCAGAGCGGATGCCCCGGCGCCGCAGCGCCTTGCGCATGACCCGGCACAGGGGGCAGCCGCTGGTTTCCTCCAGCTCGGCGAAGCCCACGGCGCCGGGCTGCCGCCGCCCGGCGGCCCCCATGGCTGAAATAAAGGGGATGCCCAGCTGTCGGCAGCGGCAGATGAGATCGATCTTCGGCCCGACGCCGTCGATGGCGTCGATGAGGAAGTCGCCGGCCCCGGCCAGGATTTCGGCGGCAGTGTCGTGATGGTAGAATTTCTGCAGCGCCGTGATCTCCAGCCGGGGGTTGATCCGCCGCAGACGCTCGGCGGCCGCCTTCACCTTGGGCACGCCGAGGTTGTCGCTGAGGGCGAAAAGCTGACGGTTGATGTTGGTGGCCCCCACCAGGTCGAAGTCCACCAGGGTCAGGGCGCCGACGCCACTGCGGGCCAGGGCCTCGGCGGCGAAGGAGCCCACGGCCCCGAGACCGACGACCGTCACCCGGCTGGCGGCCAGCCGGGCCAGTCCCTGGCGGCCGACGAGCAGTTCCAGGCGGGCGAAAAAACGGTGGCTGTCGTCGTCGGCTGTCATTCAGCCCTCCTCCAGGCGAAACAGCCGCCGGGCATTGGCGGTGGTCCGGCGGGCCGTTTCCTCCAGGTCCCAGTTTTTCAGGGCGGCGAGGGCGGCGGCGATCAGCGGCAGCCGGGCCGGCTCCATCTGGTCGGCGGGGATCTCGTGGCCGCCGATGTAGGGGGCGTCGGTTTCCAGCAGCAGGTGGTCGCCGGGCACCAGCGGCACGGTGCGGCGGATTTTGCGGGCGTTCGGCCGGGTGACGCCGCCGCCAAAAGCCAGGTGAAAGCCGCGGGCGAGAAACTTGGCCGCCATCTCCGGGCCGCCGTTGAAGGCGTGCAGCACCCCGGTGAGCCCGGGGAAGTTGACCAGCAGGTCGTAAAGGGGCTGGAAGGCCCGCCGGCAGTGGAGGATGACCGGCAGTTCCAACTCCCGCGCCAGGTCCAGCTGGCATTCCAGGGCCGCCAGCTGCCGGGCCGGGTCGTGGCCGGGGAGGGCGAAATCGAGGCCGATTTCGCCGATGGCCGCCGGTCGCAGTTCGGCCGCCAGCCGCCGCAGCCCGGCGGCGGGAAAAGTTTCGCGCTCCAGCCAGCCGGGATGAACGCCGACGGCGAAAACCAGGCCCGGGTGGCGGCCGGCCAGCCGGGCCGCCGCCCGGCTGGAGTCCAGGTCGTAGCCGGGGACCATGATGCCGGTTATTCCCGCCCGCCGGGCCCGGGCGAGCACCGCCTCCAGGCGGCCGGCCAGGGGCTCGTCGGTCAGGTGGCAGTGGCTGTCGAAGAAGCGGGGCCTCGGTGGCGGCGCCCCGGCGGCGGACAAAACGGTACTCATGGCCGTTTCCCTAACAGTTTTTCCCCCGGGCGTCAAACGCCGCCGCCAAAACGCCGGCCGCCGGCCCCGAATGGGCGGCAATGGGAGGGTAAAAAAGTACAGGAATTATGTAAAAAAATACCACCATTTGGCCGTGATGCCGGACTGTCGAGGGCGTAATTTTGTAACTTGTTGAAAATAAAGTCTTTTATTTATGTCTTCATGGCTGGCACGGATCTGGCATGTAGTCCCGCAGTAGGTTGCGTAGGGAAAAAACAAATACAAGGAAAATAATCACCAATTTCACCAGGAGGTAAGAGAATGAAAAGAATCAAGTTGTTGCTCGTGGCGCTGGCCATCGGTTTCCTGCTGCTGCCGGCGGGGGCGTGGGCCCTGGACATCGGGACCAATATTACCATTTATGACGGGGCATCCGGCACCAGCAGCAGCTATCCCCAGTACGATGATTGGTACAACACGGAAGCCGAAGACCAGGAAGTAGAACTGAACTGCACTCCCGGGCAGGAGTGGGACCTGGAAGGGTTTTTTCTTAAGGACAACATCCTTTCCATGGTCGGTGGCTACGATTTCGACAATGGGGTGGAGGGCTATGATTCCGGTGACATTTTTCTCGACATCGATGGCAGCTATGACCCCTATGGCGGTGGCAACTACGGCTACGAGTATGTCATCGATCTGGATTTCAATGCTAAGAGTTATAATGTCTATGATCTGAGTGGCAATTCGGTATCCCTGCTGTTGCCTCACTATTCCCAGAACTACCATTCCAGTCCCTGGCGCTACGACAGCGGCGGTACGTCGGTGACCAGCGGCACTTTTACTTACCAGGAAGGGGTTGGCAATACCGGTTTCACCGGTGACAGCCACAACCTGGTTTCCGGCATCGACCTTGGCTTCCTTGGGCATCAGACCGAGTTTACCTCCCATTTTACCATGGAGTGCGGCAATGACAATCTGATGGGCAAGGGGGTGGTCACCCCGGAACCGACCACCTTCCTGCTGCTCGGCCTCGGTTTCCTCCTGATGGCCACTTTCGGCCGCCGGAAACTGCTGGCGCGGCAGCGGCTAGGCAAGTAAACCAGGCTTTTTCGGCCTTCTTCATCTCCCTCTTTCTCTGTTTCTGTCCACCTCAAGGGGTATGTAAAAAAATACCATTTTTTGCCGACTTTTCTTTTTGTGAAATATTTAATTATATTAAACCCTTGAAATTGCAGGGTTTATTTTTTTCTGCTTTCGCTGGCATGGATTTGGCATGTATCAACGGCAGGGGAGAAGAAAAGGCAAAGTTTTTACCAATAGTTTAACTTGCGATAAGGAGGAGAGAGATGGGAAAGTGGAAAGTTTTGCTGATGGTTCTGGCCACCTGCCTGCTGCTGGCGCCGGCGGGAGTGTGGGCCCTGGATATTGGGACTGATATTACTATTTATGATGGGGCCGGTAGTGGTTCCACGGGCTGGCATAGGATTGGGACTAACACAGATCCAGTGGCAGAAGATCAGGAAGTGGAACCCGGTTGCGCTACTGGCCAGATATGGGATCTGGAGGGTTTTTTCCTCAAGGACAACATCCTTTCCATGGTTGGCGGGTATGATTTTTTAAACGGCGAGGGTCAGTGGTCGTCAGGTGATATTTTTCTTGACACCAATGGTTCTTATTATCCTGCTGACAGTAGTGTGTCTGGCAGCGGAAATTTTGGCTATGAATATGTGATTGATCTGAATTTCAGCGATGCCAATAATTTGTCGTATGACGTATATAAGCTAGATTTCAATTCTGCTACCGTCCATTACACCCAGAACAACCATTCCAATCCTTGGAGCTATGATTCTGGGGGTACTTGGGTTGCAAATGGTCTTTTCTCTTACCAAAATAATTTGTCGAATGCCGATACCGGTTTTTTGGGAGATGATTGCAATAATTCCAATTCCCATTACTTGGTCAGTAATATTGATCTCAGTTTTCTCGGAGCTAGCCAGGATTTCACCGCCCATTTCACCATGCAGTGCGGCAATGACAACCTGATGGGTTCGGGGACTACCATCGATGACGGTGGTGGTCCCGGCGGCGGCGGCCAGGTGCCGGAGCCGGGCACCTTCCTGCTCCTCGGGCTGGGCATCCTCGGGCTGGCGGCCGGCAGCCGGCGGCTGGCGAGGAAGTAATCGCGGCAGCCAGCGTCATTCTTCATAACCTGCTGTTAACCTCGGCAAAAGGCCGGTCCCCCTGGGGATCGGCCTTTTGCCTGCTTGGGTGATGACCTTGGCGCCGGCGTCCGGGTTTTTCCGGCCTATTTCAGGGCGCTGGTGTTGATGGTGCCGGCGCAGTGGGCCCCCTTGCCCACCTCGTCGTCGTAGATCTGGATGTTGACGCTCTTGCACTGGGGGCACTCCTTCAGCTTCTTTTCCTCCGGAGTGATGTGCTTCTCGTAGTCGCAGTCCATGCACAGCAGTCTCCAGGCCATGGTACGCACCTCCTTTCCCTTGCCGGCCCTGCCGGCCGCTTTTGTCCGTTGCTTTCCTTCCTATGTTAAAGAATAATCGGCCGGCGGCGGATTGCAAGGGCTTTTTGCGGAAAAAGGGCGCGGGGGTGGGCGCCGCGGTTGGGAAAGGATAACGGGCGGCCGGCCAGAGGGAGCGGGAGATGGAGGCCGCGAAAAAAAAACCGGGAAAGCGCCAAGTTGACGCTTTCCCGGTTCTGACCGCCGGAGGTGGTGCCGAGGGACGGAATCGAACCGCCGACACGGGGATTTTCAGTCCCCTGCTCTACCGACTGAGCTACCTCGGCCCCGGTGGCGGGCGCCGCCCGCCAAACTCGCCCGTTATTAGCCGAACCACCGGCCTTTGTCAAGGGGAAATTTTCCCCGGCCGCGGCGGCGGCCGGGGCCGGTATCGTCCTTGTCGGGGGCGGAAAAAAGTGCTAAAAAAAATCAAAATGCTGCCGATGGTAGAGACAGCGGCCGTGGGCCGTTGTCCGGGTGCCGTCGGCAGCGACACAACCCCTTGACAAAAAAGGAGTTTTGCCATGCTGGAAGTTGGAACCGCCGCCCCGGATTTCTGCCTGCCCGACCAGGACGAGCGACAGGTCTGCCTCGGCGACTACCGCGGCCGCTGGCTGGTGCTCTATTTCTACCCCAAGGACAACACCTCCGGCTGAAGCACGGAAGCCCGCGATTTTACCGGTCTGGTAAAAGATTTCGCCGCCTTGGGGGCCGCGGTGGTGGGCGTCAGCCCTGATTCACCCAAAAGCCACCGCAATTTTATCGCCAAGAAGGAGCTGGGCCTCACCCTGCTCAGCGACCCGGAGCACGAGGTGCTGGCGCAATACGGCGTCTGGCAGCTGAAGAAAATGGCCGGCCGGGAATATTACGGCGTCGTCCGCACCACCCTGCTCATCGATCCCGAGGGCCGGGTCGCCCGGGTCTGGCCGAAAGTCAGGGTCAAGGGCCACGCCCAGCAGGTGCTGGCCGGGCTGCGGGAGCTGTTGGGGGATTAGCAGTTAGCTATTAGCAATTAGCCTTTAGCTGTTAGCTGTTTAGCCGGGAAGGAAAAAGAGGAGAAGAAATTGGTCCAGGGAATTGCCGCCTCGCTGACCGCCATCCAGGCGGTGGCCGAGCGTTTCAACCGCACGGCCCGCAACCTCGCCAACAGCAACACCGACGGCTACCGGGCGGAGCGGGTGACCCTCAGCGAGGGTGACCAGCCCGGCACCGTCAAGGCGGTGTTCGGCCGCGACGAGTCGCCGGGGCCGGTGCGGCTGGAGGAGACCGAGGAGGGCCCGCGGCTGGTGGAGATGGCCAACGTCGACCTGGCGCGGGAAATGGTCACCATGCTGGCCGACCGGCGGGCCATCGAGGCCAATCTCGCGGCCCTGCGGACGGCGGACCAGGTGCTGGGTTCGATCATCGACATCAAGAGCTGAATTCCCGGCCGCCGCCGGGATCAAAGGAAAAACGTCAAAACCGGGAGCCGCTCCCGGTTTTTTTTTGCGCCCGGAGCCGCGGGTCCGAGGGCGGCCGGCACTTTTCAGCCGGCGGCCCGCGGCTGCAGCCGGTAGACCTTCTTTTCCGACGGCAGGTTGCCGATCTTGAGCAGGTAGATGCTGCCGCCCCGCTCCAGGTAGGCGGCGAGGGCCTGCCGGTCCGCCTCGAAGAAGTCGCTGAACAGCTCTGGGGGCATCTCCATGTCGTGGTGGAAGGCCATGATCACCGCCCGGGTGGCGGAAAAGCTGCCCGCCGGTCCGGTGAGGGCGTGGGAGACGGCGTAGAGCAGCGAGTCGCGGATGATGCCGTGGAAGCGGCCATGGCGCTGGAGGTTGACCTCGAAGTAGTTGAAGCCGTGGGGGCGGATCTCCGGGTGGCAGAGGAGGGTGAAGTCCGGGTTCTGCTCCCGGGCGAAGCTGGCGAGCTGGGCCTTGGGGAAGCGCTGGGCGAGGGCGACCTGAAGCTCGCGGAAGATGAATTCGCAGACGGCGAAATGGCGGAAGAGGCGGCCGTCGCCGTCCTCGATGTACTGGTCGACCGTGCCCCGGGCGTGGTCGAAGTAGATGATCCCGGCCCGGAATTCCCGGGGAATCTTGTGCAGCTGGCGGTAGGCGTTGCTCAGGGGGTCGTCGTCGACGTAGCGGCTGATGTGGGGGAACTGGTGCTCGGCGTCGCCGCGCGTCCGCCGGGCGTAAGTGACGGCGCCGCAGTCGGGGCCGTGGGCGATGACGATCCCCGGCCGCTGGCTGGGGGCGTAGACGACGTTGCCGGCGTTGCTGAACTCGCGGATGTCGCCGAACTGGTAGAGCAGGTTGCGGATCGCCCCGTTGCGCTGGTCGGCGCAGAGGTAGACGTCGAAAAGCTTGCCGCGCCGGTCCAGGTGGATGGCGGCAATGAACTGGCGGGTGCGGCTGAAAGCCTGGTCGCCGTCAATGTCGCGGATGGCGCACGGCTGAAAGCGTCCCCAGCTGAGATCCCTGATCATCGGCAAACCTCCGGTGCCGGCCGGCACCGCCCGGCGGCGGTGGTCCCGGCCCTAGAAGGGAATGTCGTCTTCGCTGCCGCCGGCGCCGCCCCCGGCGGCGGGTCCGGCCGGCGCCGGGCCGCCGTA
>JAFDMG010000121.1 GCA_019306045.1 Deltaproteobacteria bacterium
TCTTTTTTGGCCGGCGAGGTTCCGGTTTGACAAACCGGCCGCCAGCGGCTAGATTGCGGGAGAGAAATCAACCCGGCAACAATTACGGCAAAGGAGCGGCCATGCGGCGTTTGCTTTTGGGGAAAAGCGGTATCGAAGTCAGTGAACTCTGTTTCGGGGCCCTGCCCATGGGGCCGCTGCAGAAGGACCTGGACATGGAAAGCGGGTCGGCGGTTATCGCCCGGGCCCTGGAGGGCGGCGTCAATTTCATCGACACCGCCCAGCTCTACCGAACCTATTCCCTCATTCGGGCGGCCCTGGAACGGGTTGACCGGCGGCCGGTGATTGCCAGCAAGTCGACGGCCGCCGACTACGACGGCATGCGCCGGGCGGTGGATGAGGCCTTGGAGGCCCTGGGCGTGGGGCGGCTGGATATTTTTCACCTGCATGCCGCCCGGGCCGACGTCGACGTTTTCGAGCGCCGCCGGGGCGCCTGGCAGTGCCTGCTGGACTGCCGGGCCGCGGGCCTGATCCGGGCGGTGGGCATCAGCACCCACACGGTGCCGGTGGTCGAACGGGCGGCGGCCATGGCCGAGGTGGACGTGGTTTTTCCCCTGCTCAACTTTCAGGGCACCGGCATCCTCCAGGGGACGGTGGCCACCATGATCGCCGCCATCCGCCGCTGCCTGGCGGCGGGCAAGGGAGTGTACCTGATGAAGGTGCTGGGCGGCGGCTGCCTGGTGGGCGAATACCACCGGGCTTTTGCCTACGTGCGGCGGCTGTTCCCCGACGTGCCGCTGGCCGTCGGCATGGTCAGCGAGGCCGAGGTCGACTACAACCTGGCCTATTTCACGGCTTCGGAGGCGGAACGGGCCGCCATGCCGCCCCTGCCGGCGGCGGCCAAGCGCTTCCAGGTGGTGGCCGTCGTCTGCCAGCGCTGCGGCACCTGTGTCGGGGCCTGCCCCAACGGCGCCATCAGTCAGGCGGCCGCCGACCAGGTGCCGGTGATCGACCCGCAACTCTGCCTGCGCTGCGGCTACTGCGTCGGCGAGTGTCCGGAGTTTGCCATTCGCATGGTCTGAGGGTTCGGGTTCCGCGGGGGAGAAAGTTTTTGGTAGCGTCTTGGAAGTCGGCGGCTTTGGCTGCCGGCTTTTTTTATGCCGGGCCGCCTCAGCTGTAGCGGATGCGGGGGTCGATGAGGGCGTAGAAGATTTCGGTGGCCACGTTGGCGAGGATGTAGCAGCAGGCGATCACCAGGATGCAGCCCTGGACCAGGGGATAGTCGCGGCTGAAAACCGCCTCGATCAGCAGGCTGCCGATTCCCGGCCAGGAAAAAACTTTTTCGGTGACAATGGCCCCGGAAAGCAGGGCGCCGAACTGCAGGCCGACGATGGTGACCACCGGCAGCAGGGCGTTTTTCAGGGCGTGCTTGAGAATCACCTTCCAACCCGGCAAGCCCCGGGCCCGGGCGGCGGTCAGGTATTCCTGGCGGATGACCTCCAGCAGGCTGGCCCGGGTCATCCGCGAGAGAATGGCGGCCAGGGCGGTGCCGAGGGTGACCGCCGGCAGGATGAGGCTCCGGCAGCCGTTCATGCCGGCCACCGGCAGCCAGTCCAGGTGGATGGCGAAAACGATGATCAGCAGGGGGCCAAGCCAGAAGTTGGGCATCGAGATGCCCAGCAGAGCCAGGAACATGCCCAGGTTGTCGACGGCGCTGTACTGCCGGCAGGCGGCCAGGATGCCCAGCGGCAGGGCGACGGCCAGGGCGACGAGCATCGCCGCCGCCGCCAGGACAATGGTGGCCGGCAGGCGGCCGGCAATCACCGCCGCCACCGGCTGGCGATAAAAGATCGAGGTGCCCAGGTTGCCGTGCAGCAGGTTGCCGAGGAAGGTCAGGTATTGTCGGCCAAGGGGCAGGTCGAGGCCGAGCTGGTGCCGCAGGGCCGCCTTTTCCACCGCCTGGGCGTGCTCGCCGAGCATGACGGTCACCGGGTCCCCGGGGATCAGGTGGACGAGGAAAAAGACCAGGGTGACAACCCCGAGCACCGTCGGCACCAGGGTCAGCAGCCGTCTGCTCAGGTAGCGTCCCATCGGGCCTCCCTGAGGGACGTGTAGGCACCGCCGGGGCAAATGCGGAAACCGAGCAGGCCCTTTTTCACCACCACCGTATCGTCCCGGAACCAGAGGCTGGTGTAGACCTCCCGGGCGGCGATGATCTCCTGCAGGCGGCAGAAGAGCTGGCGGCGCCGTTCCCGGTTTAGGGTCAGGCGGCTCTGTTCCAGCAGCCGGTCCACTTCCGGGTCCCGGAAGCGGCCGCGGTTGGCCCCCCGGGGCGGGACGCTGGTGGAGTGGAAAAGGTAGTAGAAGATGTCCGGGTCCTCGATGCCCACCCATTTGAGAGAGTAAAGCTGGAAATTGCCGTTCTTGATGTCGGCGAAAAAGGTGCCCCATTCGAAGCGCCGGATTTGCAGTTCGATGCCCACCCGGGCCAGCTGCGCCTTGATGATCTGGGCGATTTCGTAGCTTTCCTGGTTGGTGGAGGTCTTGAAGCTCAGGCGGCAGCGGACGCCGTCCGGACCCGGCCGCAGTCCGGCCTCGTCCAGCAGGCGGACGGCGGCCTGGGGGTCATGACGGGGTAGGGGAAGCCGGGGATTGGCGGCCCAGTGTTCCGGCGGCAGCAGTCCGGCCGCCGGCCGGGCGCGGCCGTGGAGGGTATAGCGGATGATCTGCTGCCGGTCAATGGCCAGGGAGATGGCCCGGCGCAGGGCCAGGCGGCCGGTCAGCGGGTCTTCGAGGTTGTAGCCGAGATACTTGTAGCCGCTGCCGGGCCGGCTGAGCAGCCGGAAGCGTCCATCCCGGGCAAAAAATTGCAGGGCATAGGCCGGGATGGCGTTCTGCACCAGGTCGACGGCGCCCTTGCGCAGGGCAAGAATGCGGCTGGTGTCGTCGCGAATGATTTTGAATACTATCCGTTCCAGCCGAGCGGGTCGGCCGCGGTAGCCGGGATGACGCTCAAGGACGATTTCGCTGCCGCGGTGGAAGCGCACCAGTTTGAAGGCGCCGGTGCCGGGAATGGTGGCCGGGTCGGCCGCGTCCGGTCGACAGCAGGCAGCCGGAACGATGTAGGCAGTCAGGGCGTAGAGAAAGCTGGCAAAGGGCCGGCGCAGGGTAATGTCCACCGTCAGGGGGTCAACGACGGTGATCTCGCTGATCACCTGCAGGCGGCCCTGGGCGGGACAGCCGTTTGCCGGCTGGCGAAGGAAATCGAGGGTGGCCTTGACGTCGGCGGCCCGGCAGGGCCGGCCGTCGCTGAAGCGGACCCCGGGCCGCAGGTGAAAACGGTAGCGCCGGGGGCCGGGGTTTTCCCAGCCGGCGGCCAGGTTGGGCACCACAGCGCCGTGTTCGTCGACTGCTACCAGGCCGTCGTACAGCAGGGGCAGGATGCGGGCGCCGTAGGCGTCGGTGGTGTAGCGGGGGTCCAGGGTGGTGGGCGAGCCTTCGAGGCCGACCACCACCCGGCGGGGATTGATGGCGAAAGCCGCCGGCCGCCGGGAGCCGCCGGCAGTCACGGCCAGGTAGAGGACGATGGCGCTGGCAATGACTGTCAGCCAGGTTGTTGTCTGCCGCCGGTGGCCCAATTTTCCGTTTGCCGCTCGTCTTGGAGATGGAAAGAAAGAATCTGCTTGACTATAACATGGAAAAAAGGGGAAATGAAATCAATATTGCCCGGCTGCCGGTTTCCCGGACCCTGTTCCGGCCGTGCCGGTCTGAATTGCTGCCGCCGCGGGGGCCTGGGGCCGGGAGGGCCGCCGCGGCGCTGAGACAAGGAGAAATTTCGCCATGAATCCCGCTTTGATCTTTTTCCCGGGCGTGGTCATATTCATTACCACCGTCTGGGCCGTGGGCACCTACAACAAGTTTGTCAAGTACCGCAACCGGATCGAGGAGGCCTGGAACCGGATCGACGTGGCCCTCAAGCGGCGGGCCAACCTGATTCCCAACCTCATCCGGGTGATCGAGGGCTACAGCGCCCACGAGGCGAAAATCTTTTCGGAAAAAATCCGCACGCTGCCCCGGGCGGCGGGCCTCAGCGACCGGGTGGCCGCCGAAGGGGAGCTGACCCAGTCCCTCGGCGGCCTGCTGGCCCTGGCGGAAGCCTATCCCGATCTCAAGGCCAGCAGCAATTTTCTCGACCTGCAGAACAGCCTCGACGAGATTGAACGGGAAGTGCAGCAGGCCCGGAACCGCTACAATGCCTACATCAGCCGCTACAACACCCTGGTGGAGTCTTTTCCGGCCGCTTTCATCGCCCGGAAATTCGGTTTCGGCAAGCGGGATTACCTGTCGCTGGAACTGGCCACCGAACGGCAGATGCCGGCGGTTGATTTCGCCGCCGCCGAGTGAGATCCGGGATCAGGGAGCAGTGCGGGAGGAGGCGGCTTCCCGGCCGGTAAGGGATTCCGCTT
Organism: Deltaproteobacteria bacterium; assembly: GCA_019306045.1. Lineage (GTDB taxonomy): Bacteria > Desulfobacterota > Anaeroferrophillalia > Anaeroferrophillales > Anaeroferrophillaceae > JAFDMG01. The sequence goes on from JAFDMG010000121.1 coordinate 4,446, forward strand.
CGATGTAAATTTTCTTGACCAGGGGCAGGGCGGCCCTGATCTTGTTTTCGATGGCGTCCACCGCCGCCTCCACCTCGTCGGTGGACAGGCCGTCGACGAATTCGATGTCGAGGTTGAGGAGGATGTTCGCCGGCCCCAGGTGCATGGTCATGATCCGGCCGCAGCGCCGCACCTGGGGGATGGCGGTCACCACCCGCCGGATCAGCTGCCGGTGTTCCCGGCTGGCGCTCTCGCCGATCAGCAGGTTGCGGGTTTCCCGGGCAAGAATGAAGGAGATGTAAAGGAGGATGGCGCCGATTGCCAGGCTGGCGAGGGCGTCGAAGGCCGGCTGCTGGTAGTGCCAGGCCAGGCTGACGCCGAGGGCGGCGATCGCCAGGCCGGCGAGGGCGGCGCTGTCCTCGAAAAAGACCACCATGATCGTCGGGTCCTTGGCCTCGAGGATCTGCTTGATGAACCCCCGCAGGCCGGGATACTTCCGGTGCCGGCGCACCTCGTTGACCGCCACCAGCCAGGGGTAGCCTTCCAGCAGGACGGCAACGGCGATCACCGTCAGGGAAAGGCGGATGGAGCTGATGGGGTGGGGGTGGAGCAGCTTCTCGACCCCCTCGAAAAGTGAAAAAAGAGCCCCGACAAAAAAGATGGTCACCGAGACCATGAAGGCCCAGAAATAGATCTCCTGGCCGTAGCCGTAAGGGTGTTCTTCGTCCGGGGGCTTGGCGGCCCGGTGGTGGCCGATGAGCAGCATCAGCTGGTTGCCGCTGTCGGCGGCGCTGTGAAACCCTTCGGCCATCATGGCGGCGCTGCCGGTGAGGGTGGCGGCGATGAATTTCAGCAGGGTAATGGCCAGGTTGCCCGCCAGGGCAGCGTAAATGACTTTCCGGTTGCCGGCGTCGTGCATGGGAAGCTCGGGTGCTCCCGGCTCGCGGGCGGCGAGCCGCTGGTTGAAATGGATCTTGCCGGCGGCGGCCGCCGGGGTC
>JAFDMG010000122.1 GCA_019306045.1 Deltaproteobacteria bacterium
CCCGCCTGGACCTGGGGGCCAGCGTCAGGCAGAACACCCTGGCGGCGATCAAGGTCCATTTCGGCGAGGAGGGCAACGCCGCCTTCATCCGGCCGATCTTTCTGCAGCCGGTGGTGGCGATGGTCAGGGAGCTGGGGGGCAAGCCCTTCGTTACCGACAGCAACACCCTCTACGTCGGCAGCCGCAGCGATGCCGTTGCCCACCTGCAGACGGCGGCCCGCCACGGGTTTACCTGGCCGGTCATCGACGCCCCGGTAATCATCGCCGACGGCCTGCGGGGCAACAGCGCCGCCGTGGTGCCCGTCGGCGGCCGGCATTTCCAGGAGGTGAAAATCGCCCTGGAGGTGGCCCACGCCGACACCCTGATCGTCATGAGCCATTTCAAGGGCCACGAGCTGCCGGGCTTCGGCGGGGCGCTCAAGAACCTGGGCATGGGCTGCGCCTGCCGGGAAGGCAAACTGCAGCAGCATGCCAACATCAGCCCGAAGATAACCCGCAAGCGCTGCATCGGCTGCGGCGAGTGTGTCCGCATCTGCCCGGCTGGGGCGATCAGCGTCGATGAAGAGGCGAAAAAAGCGGCCATCGCCGCCGACAAGTGCGTCGGCTGCGGCGAATGCATCGTTGTCTGTCCCCGGCAGGCGGTGGCCATCCGCTGGAACGAGACCATCCCCGTTTTCCAGGAGAAGATGATCGAGTATGCCTGCGGCGCCTGCCAGGGCAAGCGGGACAACCTTCTCTGCCTCAATTTCGTCGTCCAGGTCAGTCCCGCCTGCGACTGCTACGCCCACAACGACCTGCCGGTGGTCCACGACCTCGGCATTCTCGCCTCCCGCGACCCCGTGGCCCTGGACCAGGCCTGCGCCGACCTGGTGAACGCCGCTCCCGGGGTGCCCGGCAGCGCCCTGGGGGAACAGACGGCGGCCGGCACCGACAAGTTCCGGGTCCTCTACCCGGAAATCGACTGGGAGATCCAGCTGCGCTACGCCGAGGAACTCGGCCTGGGTACCCGGGAGTACGAGCTGGAAAAAATCTGAAAATCGGGGATTTTGCCGCCGTTGCCGGCGGCCGGCGGCTGGACGGCGCCGGCCGCGGCAAAAACCGTGGCGGCACCGCCATCTTTTGCTTGCTTTTTTTTCCCGGTTGCGGTATTTAGTCACGCTTCATTTCCCCTTGCCCCGCCACTGGGGCTGCTAAACTCACAAGGAGGAACCAAATCATGACGGAAGAGATCAGGAAGTATGAACTCCTCTACATCCACCCGGGGAACCTGGATGAAGAGGGGGTGCAGAAGGTGGAAAACCGCCTGGCGGAGATCGTCGAGCGTTTTTCGGCCCGGATTTTCCACCGGGAGGACTGGGGGGTGCGAACCCTGGCCTACCGGGTAAGGAAACACGACGAGGGCCGCTACATCCTCCTGCGTTTCGAGGCCGGTGTTGACTGCCTGCGGGAGATCGAGCGCCACCTGAAAATCATGGACGAGGTCATCAAGTTTCTCACCGTCCGCCTGCCCGACGATTTCGACGAGAACGAGGGCAAGAAGGCGGCCGTCGAGGAGGAGGCCGCCGGGGAAGAGCCGGCTGCCGCCGCCGAGCCCGCGCCGGCGGGCGAACCGGCGCAGGAAGACGAATCCGTGAAGGCGGCTGCAACCGCCAGCGAATGAACCCGGTCCCGCCGCCGGCGGGTGACCACACAGCCAAGGTGAAACAACGATGAATAATGCCAGAGGAAGAAATGATCGTCGGCCCCGGCGGCGCCGGGCCTTTGTCAGCCGCAAAAAATTCTGCCGCTTCTGCGCCGACAGTTCCATCAAGATCGATTACAAGGATGTCCGGCTGCTGCGCTATTACATTACCGAAAAGGGCAAGATCGTGCCGAAGCGCATTTCCGGCACCTGTTCCAGTCACCAGCGCCAGTTGACGACGGCCATCAAGAGGGCCCGCAACATCGCCCTGCTGCCTTTCGTGCAGTCGACCGTCAAGCCGATGTAGCCGGTGCCGCTGCTGCCTGACAACCGCCTTTCGTCCCGTGGGAGCTGAAAAACCCTTAAGCGCCAGGTCTCTCGGGCTGGGAATCGCGGCCACCACCGCCCTGTTTCTGGTGGCGGTTGTCGTGCCGCTCTTTGGATTTGTTCTGGGTCTGCTGACCATGGTGCCGGCCGTCTACCTGAGCCGCCGCGGCGACAGCCACTGGACGGCGCTGCAGATCGTGCCGGCGGCCGCCCTGCTGTTGCTGCTGGCCTTTCGCAGTTTCGGCCCCATGCTCGGCTACCTGGTGGAATACGGCCTGCCGACGGTGGCCGTGGCCCTGGCGGCCAGGAAGAAGCCCGGGCCGCTGGCGGTGCTGGTCCGGGCGGCGGCGGCCAGCAGCCTGGTGGTGGTGCTGGCGATCTTTTTCTACGCCCTCCAGGCTTCCCAGAGCCCGATGGCCCTCATCCAGCAGGTTTTTCAGGCCAACCTGGAGCTGGTCCGCCAGGTCTATGAACAGATGGGGGTGCCGGCCGACCAGCTGGCGGTGCTTACCGATTCCGCCCAGGTGTTGGCCCGGTGGGTGGGGCTGCTGTTTCCGGCCCTGATTTTCGCCTCCTATTTTTTCCTCATCGGCCTGACCATGGCGGTGGTCACCCTCTGGGGGCGGTACCGGCAGACGGTCATCGACTGGGGTCCCGGGCGGCCGTTCACGGCTTTCGCCGTTCCCCCCGGGGCGGTCTGGGTGCTGATTGCCTGCTGGACGGCGGTGCTGCTGGTGCCCGGCCTGCCGCCGGCGGCGGCCATGGTGCTGGACAACACCATTTTCATCCTGGTGCTTTTTTATTTTCTCCAGGGGATGGCGATTATCCATTACTACCTGGACGGCTTCCGGGTGGGTTTTGTCGGCCGTTTTTTTATTTTTTTCCTGCTTTTCGCCTTTCTTTTCCTGCTGGTGGCGGTGGCGGTGGTCGGGCTTTTCGATCTCTGGGTCGATTTCCGCCGCTTCGGGCCCCGGCCGGCGGCGGACGAGTGAAAACCGGGTCGCGCTCCGAACCCCGGCGCTGAATTTTAACCGCAACATTTTTTTGCCTATAAAAATTAAGTTTGGAGGACAGTGAACCATGAAAGTTATTCTGCAGGAGCCGGTGGACCGGCTGGGCAATGTCGGTGACGTGGTCAACGTGGCCAACGGTTATGCCAGGAACTACCTGATTCCCACCGGCCTGGCCATCGAGGCCAACGAGGGCAATGTCAAGTACCTGGCCCATCATCAGCGGGTGCTGGAGAAGAAGCGGGCCCGGCTGCAGGCCAAGGGCGAGGAGCTGAGGAAGCGGATCGAGGCCGTGCAGCTGGAGTTTGCCCGCAAGGTGGGCGAAAAGGGCAAGCTGTTTGGCTCGGTGACCAACAAGGACATCGCCGACGCCCTGCTGGAGCGGGGAATCGAGGTCGACCGGCGGAAGATCGAGCTGACGGAGCCGGTGAAGTCCACGGGCACCTTTGCCGCCGTGGTCGCCCTGCAGCCCGGGATCGCCGCCGAGATCTCCTTCAAAGTGGTGAACGAGAACCCGGAAGAGGAAGTTGAGGCCGCGGAGTCCGTGGCCGAAGCCGCCGCCGGGGAGAATGCCGACGCGGTGGAGGAGAGTGGCGCCGCCCCGGAACCGGCGGCTGCCGAGGCGGTGGAGGCGGCAGGGGAAGAGGAATAGTCTCTTTTTAGAAACCTGCTGATATTATTGATGTTTTTTTGCAACCCGGCCTCGCGGTTTTCCCGCGGCGCCGGGTTTTTGCTGCCGGCTTTTTTTTGACAAGCACCAGCCGATATGTTAGGTTATCCAGTGTCCGGTCGGCCGCGGTTCGCCGCCGGGCGGCATCCCGTTTCCACCACCCATGACAGGCGGGGATTTCGATGGCAGAGAAGACGGCCGGCGACGGTCTGATACCCAAGGTCCCACCCCAGAACCTGATGGCCGAACAGGCGGTCCTCGGCGGGGTGATGCTGGACAACCAGGCGATCAACAAGGTGATGGACCTTCTGGGGGTGGACGACTTCTACCGCGAGGCCAACCGGCTGGTCTATCAGGCGATGATCGACCTGTCCCTGAAGGGGGAGGCCATCGACCTGGTGACCGTCAGCGAGTGCCTGCGCGGCCGGCAGCAGCTGGAGAAGGTGGGGGGCATCACCTACCTGACCATGCTGGTGGACAGCATCCCGACGGCGGCCAACATCCTCGCCTATGCCCGCATCATCAAGGAAAAATCGATTCTCCGCCAGCTGATCACCGCCGCCACCCGCATCGTCGGCAGCTGCTACGGCGAGGCGGAGGACGTGGAGTCCCTGGTGGACCAGGCCGAGAGAACCATCTTCGAAGTGGCCGAAAAGCGGGTGAATCCTTCCTTCACCCCCATCGAGAGCATCGTCAAGGACAGTTTTAAAACCATCGAGAAACTGTACGACAGCCAGGACCTGATTGCCGGGGTGCCGTCCGGTTTCAAGAAGCTCGATGCCCTGACCTCCGGCTTCCAGAAGTCCGACCTGATCATCATCGCCGGCCGGCCCAGTATGGGCAAGACCGCCTTTGCCCTCAACATCGCCCAGTATACCGCCATCACCGCCGAGGTGCCGGTGGCCATCTTTTCCTTGGAAATGGCCAAGGAGCAGCTGGTCATCCGCATGCTCTGCTCCGAGGCCGAGGTGGACGCCCACAACCTGCGGCGGGGCTTTCTGTCCCGGGAGGATTGGCCGAAGCTGACCCAGGCGGCCGGCCTGCTGACTGAGGCGCCGATCTACATCGACGACACCCCGGCCCTCTCGGTGCTTGAGATGCGGGCCAAGGCCCGGCGGCTGAAAGCGGAGCAGAACCTCGGCCTGATCATTGTCGACTACCTGCAGCTGATGCGCGGCGCCACCCGCCACGTGGAGAGCCGCGAACGGGAGATCTCGGAAATTTCCCGCTCTCTCAAGTCGCTGGCCAAGGAACTGGACGTGCCGGTGATCGCCCTGTCGCAGCTGAACCGCAGCGTCGAAAGCCGCCAGGACAAGCGGCCGCAGCTGGCCGATTTGCGCGAGTCGGGGGCCATCGAGCAGGACGCCGACGTCATTCTCTTTGTTTACCGGGACGAGGTCTACGACAAGGAGAACCCGGACGTCAAGGGGCTCGCCGAGATTATCGTCGGCAAGCAGCGCAACGGCCCCATCGGCAAGGTCGACCTGAAATTCTTCCACAAGTTCACCACTTTCAGGGACGTGGAATCCCGGTACGACGAACTGATCGCCGCCGAGGCCGAGAGGGCCGGCGACCAGGTTGACGACTTCGATTTCTTTGACCGCCAGGAGACGGAGTGAGGCTGCCATGAGGCTGCGACGGGAAATAATCTACAAGAAAGAGTGGTGGGTGGTTTTTTTCATCCTCGGCTTTTTCCTTCGGCTACCCGGCCTTTTTTCTCTACCTGATGTGTGGCTGGTTCTGCTCGATCATGGTCATCTTTCTCTACGTCTACCTGTCGACGGAGCAGGAAAAACGGCGCTCGGGGCAGCCCCCGACGACCAGGGTGGTGAATTAGCATGCTGAACTATCGCAAGAAAATCCTGGTGGCCGTGGATGGTTCGGCCGAGTTGCAACAAGGGAGTGTTTGCCAACAAGCTGTACGCCGTCTTTTGCCAGCGGGAGCATGCCGACGACTATCTGGACATGTTTCCCCCCGGCAGCCGGCCGGTGACCGACAAGGACGACGAGCGCTGGCAGCGCATTGTCGAGCAGGTGTTCCTGGTGGTGCGCAAGCTGGCCCGGGAAAATGATATCGAGGTGGAGACCCGGGTAATGAACGGCGACCCGGCGGCCAGCATCCTCAAGCTGGCCCGGGAGCTGGACGTGGACGTGGTGGTGATCGGCAGTACCGGCAAGGGCATGGTGGCCCGGGCCCTGCTGGGCAGTGTTTCCCGCGAGGTGGTCGACCACGCCCCCTGCAGCGTTTTCCTGGTGCGGGCCTGAGCCGTCAGTCGCGGAGGGTGCCGTGGTAGAGGAGGCCCTGCCGGCGGCGCACCGACCCCAGGTAAAGAACTCCGGCCTGCCGGAGGACGGCGACGGCGGCGGCGGTGGGCGCCGAGACCGAAACCACCGTCCGCAGGCCGGCCCGGTTGATTTTGAGGGCCATTTCCAGGTTGATCCGACCGCTGAAAACAGCGGTCGCCTTTTTTCTGTTCAGGCGGTGCCGCAGGCAGTAGCCGAGGGCCTTGTCGAGGGTGTTGTTGCGGCCCACGTCCTCCTGGCAGGTGAGCAGGCTGCCGTCCGGGGCGAACAGGGCGACGGCGTGGGCGGCCCGGGTGACGGTCCGCAGCCGCTGCCGGGCGGCCATGGCCGCCGGCAGGGCCAGCAGCTTTTCCAATTCCGCGTTGCCGACCACCGGCACGGCGGCTGTTGCCGCCGGCAGTCGGCGGTACAACGCGGCCAGCAGGTCGGGCGGCTGCCAGTCGGCGGGCAGCCCGGCAAGCCGGACGTCAATGGTGTCCGTGGCAACCGGGAAATTCCCGGCCGGCACCGGGGAGCCGCCGGCCAGGCTGAGGCTTTCCCCTTCCTCTTCCAGCAGTCCGTGGAGGAAAAGGACGCCGGCGACCAGCAGGTCGTCGCCGCCGGGAGTGCGGCAGACGGTGAGCAGCCGCTGGCCGTTCACCCTGATGGTCAGCGGCACTTCCAGGATCAACTGCTCTTCCTGCGGCTGCCGCCGGCCGTCGGCCCGGCAGAGGAGGACCGCTGCCGGGCGGCTTTTTGCACGCGATCGTTCCATGACTTCAGCATGCCACAAACCGGCGGAAAAGGGAACCGGGGATTTTTTGCCGGCCGCCGGCGCGGCACCGGGCCGGCGGCTTGACAGGTGGGGGTCGATTTGCTAGATGAGGCAGGATTCGCGGGATCGTTTTTTCATGTCCCTGGCCCTGGATGAGGCCCGCCTGGCCTTCCTGGCCGGGGAAACCCCGGTGGGAGCGGTGGCGGTCCGCCGGGGGCGGGTGATCGCCCGGGCCGGCAACCGCAAGGAAGCCAAGTCCCTGGCTCTGGCCCACGCCGAGATGGAAGTCTTGGCGCAGGCCAGCCGGGTGGTCGGCGACTGGCGGCTGGAGGAGGTCACCCTCTACGTGACCCTGGAACCCTGCCTCATGTGCGCCGGGGCCATGCTCCAGGCGCGCCTCGGCCGCCTGGTCTACGGTGCCGCCGA
>JAFDMG010000123.1 GCA_019306045.1 Deltaproteobacteria bacterium
CGAAGCCAAACTTGACCTTTTGACCATTGACGGTTCCGGCGGCGGCACCGGCATGAGCCCCTGGAATATGATGGAAACCTGGGGCGTACCCTCAATCCACCTGCACTCCAAAGCCTATGAATATGCCAGCATCCTTGCCAACCAGGGTTCCAAAGTTGTTGACCTCTGCTTAGGCGGGGGACTGGCCCGTGAAGACCACATCTTCAAGGTCCTCTCACTGGGCGCTCCGTTCACAAAACTCGCCCTGATGGGTCGGGCCGTCATGATCCCCGGCTACCTCGGTGCCAACGTTGAAGGAGTTCTCAAACCGGAAGAACGGGCGCGCTTAAACGGCAATTGGGATACTCTGCCGCCGAATGTCGCTCAGTACGGACGTTCCGCCGATGAGATTTTTGCCGGCTACTACGATGTCGAGAAAAAAGTCGGCAAAGATGAGATGAAAAACATCCCCTACGGGGCAATTGCCATGTACACCTTTGCTGATAAGCTCGCAGCCGGACTCCAGCAGCTTCTCGCTGGAGCCCGTAAATTTAATGTCAACGATATTACCAGAGATGAACTATTCTCCGCCAACCGTGAAACCGAGGCTGTTACCGGCATCCCATTCCTGACTGATGTTCTTGATGATTCAGCCAAACGGATTTTGAAAAGTTAAAAAAGCCAAGGCGGGCTTAAGGCCCGCACCCCAAATCAGGGTATCAGGATGTTCCGGCATGGCTCTCGCTTATTCTCGCGGCACATCGTGTACCGCCCCGAGGCATCCGCCGCGAATCACATGATGTGGTTCGCGGCGGCCAATACCGCTAAGAGCCAAGCCCGTCAGGCGTAGGGTGGCTTTTCATCTTTTTGATAACATTCCCCCAGCCTGTTGGCAGCCATTGGCTTGATTTCTGACCTGAAAACTAAAAAAAGCAGGGTGCACCAAGCACCCTGCTTTTTTTTCGCTGCTAAAAACGTTCGGGCTCAGCTGCCCAGCACGCTGGCCACGGCGGCGCCAATGTCCGCCGGACTCTGCACCACCTCGATGCCGGCCTCGCTCATGGTGGCCATTTTTTCCGCCGCCGTTCCCTTGCCGCCGGCGATGATCGCCCCGGCATGGCCCATCCGCCGGCCCGGAGGCGCCGTCTGGCCGGCAATGAAGCCAATCACCGGCTTGGTCATGTAGTTGTTGACGAACTCGGCCGCCTCTTCCTCGGCGGTGCCGCCGATTTCGCCAATCATCACCACGGCATCGGTGCCGGGGTCGTCCTGGAACAGGGCCAGGAGGTCAATGAACTTGCTGCCGATGATCGGGTCGCCGCCGATGCCGATGCAGGTGGACTGGCCGAGGCCGCGCTCGGTCAGCTGCTTGACCGCCTCGTAGGTCAGGGTGCCGCTGCGGGAGATAACCCCTACCCGGCCCGGCTGGTGAATGAAGCCGGGCATGATGCCGACCTTGGCCTCGCCGGGGGTGATCACCCCGGGGCAGTTGGGGCCGATCAGCCGGGTTTCAGTTTCCTCCAAGTAGGTCATCACCCGGATCATGTCGAGGGTGGGAATGCCCTCGGTGATGCAGACCGCCAGGTCGACGCCGGCGTCGGCGGCCTCCATGACGGCGTCGGCGGCAAAGGGCGGCGGCACGAAAATCAGGGAAACGTTGGCCCCGGTGGTCTCCACCGCCTCCTCGACGGTGTTGAACACCGGAATGCCGTCCATCTCCTGGCCGCCCTTGCCCGGCGTCACCCCGGCCACCACCCGGGTGCCGTAGGCCACGCACTGGCGGGTATGGAACATCCCCTCCTGGCCGGTAATCCCCTGGACGAGAATCCGAGAATCCTTATTGACTAAAATAGACATATTTCCTCCTCATGCGCAGATAAAATCAGCCCTACTGAATGGCGGCCACCACTTTTTGGGCGGCGTCGGCCAGTCCCTTGGCCACCGTCATTTCGATGCCGGACCCCTCCAGGATCTTGGAAGCCTCCTCGGCGTTGGTGCCTTCAAGGCGCACCACCAGGGGCACCTTGATCTCCACTTCCCTGGCGGCCTCGATGATGCCGTTGGCAATCCGGTCGCAGCGGACGATGCCGCCGAAGATGTTGACCAGCACCGCCTTGACGTTGGGGTCGGAGAGGATGATCCGGAAGGCGTTGGCCACTCCCTCGGCGTTGGCGCCGCCGCCGACGTCAAGGAAGTTGGCCGGTTCGCCGCCGGCCAGCTTGATGATATCCATGGTCGCCATCGCCAGGCCGGCGCCGTTGACCATGCAGCCGACGTTGCCGTCCAGCTTGATGTAGTTGAGGCCGAACTTGGAGGCCTCGATTTCCAGGGGCTCCTCCTCGTCCAGGTCGCGCAGCTCCGGCCACCGGTCCTGGTGGCGGTAGGAAGCGTTGTCGTCAAAATTGATCTTGGCGTCGAGGGCGACGATGCGGCCGTCGCCGGTGACCACCAGGGGGTTGATCTCCACCAGGGAGCAGTCATTGGCGAGGAAGGCCTTGAACAGGTTGAGCAGCAGTTTGCTCGCCTGGCGTACCGTTTTGCCTTCCAGCCCCAGTTTGTAGGCGATTTTAGCTGCCTGGAAAGGCAGCAGCCCCAGGGCGGGATGGACGAATTCCTTGATGATCTTTTCCGGGGTTTCGGCGGCCACCTTCTCGATCTCCATGCCGCCCTCGGTGCTGGCCATCACCACCGGGCAGTTGCTGGCCCGGTCGACGACGATCCCCAGGTAATACTCCCGCTGGATGTCCATCCCCTCCTCCACCAGCAGGCGGCGGACCTTCCGGCCCTCGGGGCCCGTCTGGTGGGTAACCAGCTGCATGCCCAGCAGCTGCCGGGCGGTTTCATAGGCTTCGTCGGGGCCGTTGACCACTTTCACCCCGCCGCCCTTGCCGCGGCCGCCGGCATGGATCTGGGCCTTGACCACCACCGTGCCGCCGCCCAGGTCCACGGCCGCCTGGCGGGCTTCATCGGCGGTAAAAACCGGGAATCCCCGGGGAACTTCGACCCCGTATTCCCGCAGGATGGCTTTCGCCTGGTATTCATGAATCTTCATACAACCTCCTTAAGGCATGCTCTGGCTGACAGGATGGCCGCGGCCCGTACTACCGCAGGCCGCCCTGGTAATGGGTGGTCAGCTGTTTTTCCATGATCTCTTCCCGGGTGTAGTTGGGCAGCACCAGGGGCGAAACCCGGTCGGTGTCGATGCCCGCCTGCTGCAGTTCCTCGTGGTACTGGCGGACGTGCTCCATGGTCAGCGCCTCGGGTTCGCTTTCCAGGCCCTGGACGTACTCCGCCGCCGTGCGGCCGGCCCGGCGGCCGAAAACGGTGATGTCGAGCAGGGAGTTGCCCATCAGGCGGTTTTCCCCGTGAACGCCGCCGGAGGATTCACCGGCAACGAAGAGGCCGGGCACCGTGGTGGCCGTGCGGTCGTCAATCTGCAGGCCGCCGTTCTGGTAGTGGAGGGTCGGGTAAACCAGCATCGGCACCTTGCTGATGTCGATGTCATAGCGCTTGAACTGGATGTACTTGGCCGGCAGCTCCCGCTGCACGGTGCCCGGACCCTCCAGCTCTTCAATCATCGGCGAATCGAGCCAGACGCCGATGCGGCCGGTGGGGGTGATGATCCCCTTGCCCCGCTCCAGGCACTCGCGAATGATGCAGGAGGATTCCACGTCCCGGGGCTCCCGCTCGAAGACGAACTGCTCGCCGTCGATGTTGAGCAGGTTGGCGCCCAGACCCCGGACCTTTTCGGTGATCAGCAGGCCGATGTTCTGCTCGGGGAAGGCCACGCCCGTGGGGTGGTACTGGGTGGAATGCATGAACGCCAGCGGCACCCCGGCCCGGTAGCCGATCACCAGGCCGTCGGCCGTCGCCCCGTAATGGTTGGTGGTGGCAAAGCCCTGAATGTGGAGCCGGCCGTAGCCGCCGGTGGCGATGACGGTGGCCTTCGCCTTGACAACGAAGTATTCCTCGGTCTCCATGTTGTAGAACAGGGCGCCGGCGCAGCGGCCCTGCTTGTCCTTGACAATCTCGACGGCGGCGGCAAACTCAATGACATTCACCAGGTCCTGGCGGTTGCGGACCTCGTCGCGCAGCACCCGCATGATCTCCGAGCCGGTCATGTCGCCGGCGGAGTGCATCCGCTTGCGGCTGGTGCCGCCGCCGTGGCGGACGCGCATGCGGCCGTCGGGGGCCTTGTCGAACATCATTCCCAGCTTTTCCAGCCACTCGATCACCAGGGGGGCGTCATGGGTCAAGGCGGCCACCAGCTCCGGCGTGTTGGTGAAGTGGCCGCCGCCGATGACGTCCAGGTAGTGGTAATAGGGAGAATCCACTTCCTGGGTCGCCCCCTGGATGCCGCCCTCGGCCATCACCGTGTTGGCGTCGCCGTGGCGCAGCTTGGTGGCCAGGATGACCTTGGCGCCGTTCTCGGAAGCCAGCAGGGCCGCCGAGGTGCCGGCGCCGCCGCCGCCGATCACCAGGACGTCGGTCTGGTATTCCACCAGCTTCTCCAGCTCCTGGTCGGCCACCAGCAGCCGGCTTTTGGCTTCCAGCAGGTCGACAAACTCGTCCGGGTAGATCTCGCCCTTGCTGGGCCCGACCTGCACCGCCCGCCGGCCTTCCTGCTTGTAATCGGGATGGAACTTGCTCAGCACCTCTTCCCGTCCGGCCAGGGTCAGGGCGGGGAAATCTTCCCCGCGGCGGGCCCGTTCGACCCGCTCCGGCCGGGTCTTTTCCACCCGTTTGATCAGTTCCAGCATCTCAGGAGTATATCCCATTTTACCTTTCCTCCCCGGTTTTTGACAAAACCTTGCTCGTAATCCATCTATTTGCTTGCAGTTATTTCGTTGATTTTACAGGTAAGTCTTGTCCTGCGGCTCCCAGTCCACGTCTTCCTGGGGTTCCATCTCCCGTTCCACGTAGGCCTGCCGCAGGGTTTCCTCGTCGGCCGCCACCAGCTTCTGCAGCATTTCGTCATACTTGCCGGCGTTGACCTCCTCCACCCGCCGCTGCAGGTGCTCGGCCCGGGGCAGCACGTAGCGGCCGTAGAGGCGGCGGCAGAGCTGGGCCAGGTGGAAGTGCTGGATCTGGGCCGGACAGCGGGAGGAGCAGAGGCCGCACTGGATGCAGTCGAAGGAGAGGCGGGCCACCTTGGCAATGTCGCCCCGCATGGCGGCGTTGACGTACTCCATCACCTCGATGTCCATCGGGCAGGCCTTGGTACAGGTGTTGCAGGCGACGCACTTCATGATCTCCGGGTAGAGCTGCATGAGGGTTTCCGCCGTCGGCTCGATCTCCTCCAGGTTGTAGGACGCCCGGTTGGCCGGGAAAAACGGC
>JAFDMG010000124.1 GCA_019306045.1 Deltaproteobacteria bacterium
GGGTCCGCCAGGCCGCCCCGTAACTCAAAGTGACGTCACAGTCCAGGCCGGCGCCGTTGCCGAAATCCAGGTTGAAGGCCAGGCTGTCCAGCGGCAGTGCCAGCATAATCAGCATTGCCGACAGGAGCAGCAGCCAGCCGGTCCCCCTTCTTGCTCTGAATCCCATTTTCTTCCCTCCGTTTTTTTTAAGGTTGCTTGTAAGTATCATCCGGTTTTTCTGCCGTTGGGACATGGCCTGAAACTTTTTTACCCTTGTGGATCCGCCTTTCTGCCGCGGTGCCAGGATTGTTTGTTTGCTGCCGTCTGGAGTTTTAGGGTTCTGGTTTCTCCCCGGAAAATGCGGCCAAGCGGGGTTAATTTTCCCTGGGACGGGCTAAAACAAGCACCGGCAACAGGATGGGGGAGACGAGGACAAAAAAAACAAGCTCGAACAGGAAGTTGCTGTTCTTGGCCTTCATGCCTTTGAAACGGCTGAGGAAGGCATCGAAAGTGTTGCCGCTGATGTTGCCGGTATAAATCAGGCGGATAATCAGAATGATGTCCGCAGCGGTTTTTTGGCCATAAAAATCTTCCAGGCGCTTTGTCATTGCCGGGTCCGGATTGCAATCGGATTCCACGAAGTGCTGGGCATAGAGCAGGGCGGGAACTTCAAAATCTGGGGCGTCAGTCTGAAACTGCAATTTCAGCATGTTTTTCACTTCCTGGTCGTCGATGCCGCTGTCGACGGCCTTTTTGGCGTGGAACCATTGGCAATAGCGGCAAGCATTCAGCGAGGAAACGACAACCATGATTCTTTCTCTGAAAGAAGTGGGGATTTCCGGGTTTTTCCACGCGGCGGAGATGATGCGGGGCAGGTTGGCGAAAAAGAAACTGAAATCCCGCCAAGCCTTTGAGGCGGTATAGATACGTTTGGAAAATTCTTTTGGCATCAAAAACCCCTCGGCAATTTAAAAATGCGGTCAGTAAAAACTTGTCAATGGCAAAACAAAAAAACCGTTTCAGACAGTGTTAAACATTCGTTTAAAACAAATGTTAGAGAATGTCAAGCAGAATTGTCAAAAATATTGAATGGGGATGCCAACCGTTGTTTTCACTTGTCCAGCCAGCCGTTTTCTTTTTGTCTCCAGGGGTGAAAACTGGTGCTGGGAGAGGATTGCAGACATGCAGTTGATAAATTTAGTTTGGCTTTTGCCGGTGAATGTGATTAGAATAACAATCCTGAGGGCAGCTATTTATAAAGGTGTGTTGTATTTCATGCTGGAAAAGGTGGAGGAGGTGCCTGGATGGAATTCATTCGCAGCCGGGTTGAAGAACGGGTTGGCATTATCGAGTTTTATAATCCGCCAGCCAATTTCATGACCGCGGCCATGGTCCGGGAACTGGATGACCTGACCCGGCGCTGGGCCAAAGATCCGGAGGTCCGGGCCGTCATCCTCACCAGCGGCATCGAAGGGCTTTTTATCTCTCACTATGAGATAAAAGACATCCTCGAGATGTTTGTCCCTTTGCAGCGGGTTCCGGCCGGTTTACGGAGGCTTAACACCTTGACCTGCCGGTTGAGCGGCGGCCTGCTGCGCCTGCTCGACCGCTGCCGGCCCGAACTTGGAGCTTGGCTGGAGAAGAAACTGTTGCAGACCCAGCTTTCCGGCGTGGTCGAACTCGAGTGCATCCACCGGGTCTTTCGCCGCCTGGAGACCATGCCCAAGGTGACCATTGCGGCGCTCAACGGCGAAGCCATGGGCGGCGCCACCGAACTCTCCCTGGCCTGTGACTTTCGCCTGATGGCCGACGGCGACTACCGCTTTGGCCTGCCCGAAGCCACCGTGGCCATCATTCCCGGGGCCGGCGGTACCCAGCGCCTGACCCGCCTGCTGGGTTTCGGCCGGGCTCTCGAACTGATGCTGGAGGGAACGATGTTGACGCCCAGGCAGGCTCTTGAATACGGTCTTCTCCACCGGGTGCTGCCGGCCGACGAACTGTTGCCGGCCGCCCTGGAGTTGGCGCGAAAAATGGCCCGCCGGCCGCCGTGCTCCGTCGGCGGTATCAAGCGGGCGGTGCGAATCGGCGGCAGCCTGCCGCTGCCCCGGGGGTTGGAAGTGGAAAAAGCAGCCTTTTTCGCCTGCGGCTATATCAGGGATCCGGTCAACGCTTTTGAATACTACCTGGCGGAAAGCGAAAAAGGGCGCTCCGACCGGAAAATTTTAACCGAACTGGCCACCGGCAAACCGGTTGAATTTACCGGCCGTTGACAAGTCGTGGCCACCACCAGCAGTCAAGGCCATTACCAGGAAGAAAAATGAAATTGCGTTCGCTATTATCAGCTGCCGCCGTCCAGGCCATCTTGGTCGTCGTTCTCCTCTCGGCGCCGCTCCGGGCGGCGGAACCTCTGCCTTCGTGGCGGGCGGGGCCGGCCAAAGCCAGAATTATTGCCTTCGTCCATCAGGTCTGCGACCGGCAGAGCCCGGAATACGTCCGGCCCGCCGACCGGATTGCGGTTTTCGACAACGACGGCACCATGTGGTGCGAAAAGCCGCTCTACTTCCAGCTGCTTTACGTTTTTCACCGGATCGGGGAACTGGCTCCCCGCCACCCGGAATGGAAAACCACTCAGCCTTTCAAAGCAGTCATCGAAAACGACCGCCAGGCCCTTCGGGCCAGCGGCGTCCGGGGGCTCATGACCCTGATGGCCGCCACCCACGCCGGCATCAGTGAAAACGAATTTGCCGCCAGCGTTGAAAGGTGGGCCGCCGCCGCTCGCCATCCCCGTTTCCACCGGCCATTCACCGCCCTGGTTTTTCAGCCGATGCTGGAACTGCTTGCCTATCTGCGGGCACACGATTTTACCTGTTTTATCGTTTCCGGCGGCGGCATCGACTTCATGCGGGTCCTGCTGCCGTCCCGCTACGGGATTCCCCCCTGGCGCATCATCGGTTCTTATTCCCGGGTCCGCTTTGCCGCCGGCGAAATCCTCCGGCTGCCGGAAAACGCCTTTACCAACAACGGACCCAACAAACCGATCGCCATTTACCGCCGGATCGGCAAACGGCCAATCCTCGCCTGCGGCAATTCGGACGGCGACCTCGCCATGCTGCAGTACGCCGCGGCCGGCAGAGGTCCCTCCCTCGAGCTTCTCGTTCACCATACCGATGCCGAGCGGGAGTACGCCTACGACCGCCAAAGCCGCGTTGGCACCCTGGATAAAGGACTCGACTACGCCCGGGTCCGCAACTGGCTGGTCGTCGACATGAAAAAGGACTGGAAAAAGATCTTTGCCGCGGCCGGGACCGGCGCCGTTTCGGCACGGTAAGCGCGGAAAAAAGTTTGACTAACTTGACTGCCAGGAGAAGCTGATGGAAAAACTTGCCACCGAAATCAGGGAAATGCTTGAAGATCAGGGTATGGATGTGGTCGGCATCGCTCCGGCCGCTGACTGGCCCAGCCCCCAGCCGGAATGCCGGCCCCCAGCGATTCTCAAAGATTGCCAACGGGTCATCGTCTTCGGCAAGGAGATTCCCGCTCCCATCTACCAGGCCGAGCTGCACGCCCTTGACCTCTATGCCATGACCTCGCACAATTTTTACCATCAGCTTGATGCTGCCGCCATCGCGGCCGCCGGCCGGCTCACCCGAGCGGGATACCCATCGATACCGATAGGCGGCTATCAGCCGGTGCTGATGCGGGAGGGAGACTACTGGGGGGTTGTTTCCTTGAAACATGCCGCGGTCCGGGCCGGCCTGGGGACCATGGGCAAAAACACCTTGCTGATCAACGAACGTTTCGGCAACCGCCTGCGCCTGGGCGGGGTGCTGACCACGGCCGCCCTGCCGGCCGGCAGACCATTGGCAAAGTCGCTCTGTTATGAAAACTGTACCAAGTGCGTTCGCAACTGCCCGGTTCAGGCGCTGGACGGCAAAGGCGGCATCAACCAGCACAAATGTCTCAAAAACTGCGCCGTTCACCCGGCCCTTTCATTGAGCTTTATTTCGCGCTGGTTCCGGCACTCGAAGCGGGTCAACCGTCAGGTGGAGCTTTTCACCCGGACCATGATTTCCACCTATACCTATAGCTGCTGCACCTGTCTGACCAGTTGTCCCAGCTTCAAGCTTGGAGCAGGCGGGTCCCCGGGCGGGAAAAAAGATAAATAAAAGGCTGACCAGCTTTATTCGTCCTCGGCAGCCGCCGACAATCCCGGCTGAAACCCCTGTTTTGCCATCTGAGTTGTGGCTCGGCGGCTTCGAGGTCCGGGGTGTCTTTTCCCGCTGCGGCAAAGCCGTCATATTTGGTGGTCATGTTTTCATCCGGCGGCTCTTCCGGGCTTGACGACTGTCTTTTCGCCTGGCCGGGGAAGAAAACCCGCCGCTGGCGGCCACTGGTTGCGGCCCCGGGGGGAAGGGGAGAGGCTGGCATGCTCTTTGCTCATTCTGGTTTGATACCTGATAAATCCCAGGGTTGCCGGCAGGACGTTTTTCCCGGCTGTCACCGCCGGCTGCCTGGCAGGCAAAGGAGGAACCATCCATGAAAAATTTGCTGATCACCACCTGCCTGGCGATCGGAGTCCTGCTGGTCGCCCTGGCGGTTGTGCCGCTGGCCGGGGCCGGAGAAACGGCGTCGTTAAACCGCGAGATCCTGCCGATCCAGCAGCCCGAACCCCAGACCTACACCGAACTCGACGTCCGCCAGGTCAAGCCGCCGCCGCGCTTCTCGGTCAAGGCCCCCGAGGGAGCGCCCAACGTCGTCATCGTCCTGGTCGACGATTTGGGTTTCGGCGCCACCTCGCCCTTTGGCGGACCGATCAAGACCCCGACCCTCGACCGCCTCGCCCAGGAGGGCCTGCGCTACAGCAATTTCAACACCACCTCGCTCTGCTCGCCGACCCGGGCGGCCCTGAAGTCGGGCCGCAACCACCACACCTGCAACGTCGGCTCGATCATGGAGACCTCGACCGTCTTTCCCGGCAATACCGGATCGATCCCCAACCGGGTCGCCCCGCTGGCCGAGATGCTGCGGCTCAACGGCTACAGCACCGCGGCCTTCGGCAAGTGGCATGAAACCGCGGTCTGGGAAACCAGCGTCTCCGGCCCCTTCGACCGCTGGCCGACGCGCCAGGGCTTCGACAAGTTCTACGGCTTCATCGGCGGCGAAACCAACCAGTGGTCACCGTTGATCTACGACGGCACCAAAAGGGTCTACCCGCCGCGCACCAGGGATTACCACTTCACCACCGACATCACCAACCAGGCCATCCGCTGGGTCCGGGCCCAGCAGGCGATGACCCCGGACCGCCCCTTCTTCATC
>JAFDMG010000125.1 GCA_019306045.1 Deltaproteobacteria bacterium
GGGATCACCGACTACCTGCCGGTGCTCACCGCCCAGCAGCAGCATTTCATCATTCAGCGCAACCTCGTGGACGCCAGGCACCAGCTGGTCAGCGACCGCATCAGCCTGGTCCGGGCCCTCGGCGGCGACTGGCCGGCAGCCAGGATTGCCGCCCGTCTCGAGGGGGACCAGGAAAAAGAAAAAAAAGGAGCAGAATAATGACCAGAAATACCCGCCGGCGGCGTTTTCTCCTGCCGGTTCTCTTGCTCATTATCGGCCTGCTCGGCATGCGCCTGCTCATTCACTCGCGCCGGCCGCCCCGCCAGCAGCACCAACCCCACCCCGGGGCCCTGGTGGAAACCCTGACCGTCAAAACCGCTCCCCGGCGGATAACCGTTACCGCCACCGGCACCGTCCAGCCCCACCTGCAGGTCGCCATCGCCCCCCAGGTCAGCGGCCGGGCGACCTATGTCAATCCCCGGCTGGCCGCCGGCGGCTTTTTCACCCGCGGCGACCTGCTGTTCAGCATTGAAAAGATCGACTACCAGCTGGCCCTGGAGGAAGCCAAGGAGCAGCTGGCCCTGGCCGAGCTGGAAGTGATTAAAATAAAAAGCCAGGCGGAAGTCGCCCGCCAGGAATGGCATCACCTGCAGCAAAAACGGGATCAGCCGGTCAACCCCCTGGTCATCTACGAACCCCAGCTGCGGGCCAGCAAGGCCAAGCTGGCCGCCGCCCGGGCCCGGCTGGAAAAGGCCCGCCTCAACCTGGAGCGCACGCGGGTAACGGCGCCTTTCAACTGCTTTGTCCGCCGGGAAAATCTCGACCCGGGACAATTTCTCCCGGCCGGCAAATCGGTAATGGAAATCATCGGTACCGACAGGGCCGAGGTGGTTATTCCCCTGCCGGGCGAGGAGCTGCGCTGGCTGGACATTCCCCGCCCCGGCGACCGGCGGCCGGGAGCAGCCGCCGCCATCCGGCTGGCCGGCCGCCCCGACAGCCGCGCCTACCACGGCCGCATCAGCCGGACCCTGGGAGAAGTCGATCCCCAGGGACGGATGAAACGAGTCGTGGTCCTGATCAGCGATCCCTACGGCCTGCGGGAAAAACGGCCGGCTGCCGACCAGCTGGCCATCGGCTCTTTCGTCGAGGTCAAACTGACCGGCCGGCAGCTGGCCGACATTGCCGTCATCCCCCGGTCGGCCCTGCGGGACGGCGACGTGGTCTGGCTGGTAGACGACGACAACCGCCTGCGAAGCCAGCCGGTGGAAATCGCCCACCGGGAAGGGGAACAGCTGCTGATCAGCGCCGGGCTGCGGACCGGCGACCGGCTGGTGCTCACCAACCTCAGCGGCGCCGCCGAGGGAATGAAGCTGCGTCCCCTTGACGGCGGGAAAAACGGCTCATGAGAAACGCCGTCAGATGGATGGCCCACAACCACGTGGCCGCCAACCTGCTGATGCTGCTCTTCGTGGTCGGCGGCCTGATCATGGGCGGCAACATCAAGCAGGAGATTTTCCCGGAAGTCAACCTCGACCGGATCATCGTCTCCGTCGCCTATCCCGGAGCCGGCCCGGAGGAGATCGAAGACGGCATCATCCTGAAAATCGAGGACAACCTCACCGAGGTGGACGGCATCCGGGAGATCCAGGCCATCGCCCGGGAAGGGATGGGCACCGTGATTGCCGTCCTCCAGGACGGCGCCGACGCCGGCCAGGTGCTCCAGGACATCAAGAACGCCGTCGACCGGATCATTACTTTCCCCGAGGACGCCGAGGAGCCGGTGGTCAGCATCCTCCTCAACCGCCATGAGGTCATCTCCGTGGTGGTTTACGGCGACCTGGAGGAAAAGGTCCTGCGGCAGCAGGCGGAGATGATCCGCGACGAACTGCTGGAATATCCCCAGATCACCCAGGTCGACCTGGGGGGAGTGCGGCCCTACGAAATTTCGGTGGAAATTCCCGAAACCAACCTGCGGCGCTACAATCTTACCCTGGAACAGGTGGCGGCCCGCATCCGCCGGGCTTCTATCGACCTGCCGGGGGGAGAAATCCGCACCGCCGGCGGCCTGATCCTGATCCGCACTAAGGAAAAACGTTATTTCGGCCCCCAGTACGCCGACATCGTCATCATCGCCCGCCCGGACGGCACCGAAGTCACCCTCGGCGACCTGGGAGAAATCAGGGACACCTTCGCCGAAACCGACATCGCCGCCAAGTTCAACAACCAGCCGGCGGCCATGGTCAAAATCTTCCGGGTGGGCAGCCAGAAGCCCACCGAAATTTCCCGGATCGTCAACCGCTACCTCGAGAAAAAACGCGCCCTGCTGCCGGGCACGGTAAAACTGGCCGTCTGGAACGACACCTCGGAAATGCTGCGCAGCCGCATGGGCCTGCTGCGGAAAAACGCTTTCTACGGCCTGATCCTGGTATTCATCACTCTGGGGCTCTTCCTGGAGATCAGCCTCGCCCTCTGGGTGATGCTGGGCATCCCCATTTCTTTCCTCGGCGCCCTGTTCCTGATGCCGGCCATGGACGTCTCCGTCAACATGATCTCCCTCTTCGGCTTCATCATGGCCCTGGGCATCGTCGTTGACGATGCCATCGTCGTCGGCGAAAACGTCTACGCCCACCGGCAGCTGGGCAAGGTAACCAGCCAGGCGGCGGTGGACGGCGCCCTGGAAGTGGCCGGGCCGGTAACCTTCTCGGTGCTGACCACCATCGTCGCCTTTCTGCCCCTGCTCTGCGTCCAGGGGGTGATCGGCAAGTTCATCCGCCAGATCCCGCTGGTGGTGATCACCATCCTCACCGTCTCCCTGCTGGAGTCGATTTTCGTACTGCCGTCGCACCTGACTCTCGGCCGGGCGGGCAGGCGGCGGCCCCGCTGGCTGGCGGGGATTGACCGGCTGCGGCTGGTCGCCAGCCGCGGCCTGCGGCGCTTGGTCAACGGTCCCTACCGCCGCTTCCTGCGCCTTTCCTTGCGCTACCGCTACACCACCGTCGCCGCAGCCGTGGCCGCCATCATGCTGACCGTCGGCCTGGTGGGTGGCGGCCTGGTGAAATTCCGCTTCATGCCCCGGGTGGAAGGCGACATCGTCACCGTCTCCCTGGAGATGCCCCAGGGCACCCCGGCGGCACAAACGGCGGCCGTTCTCCAGCGGGTGCTCGACCAGGCCCTGGCAACCATCGACGAATTCAACCGCGACCGGCCGGCCGGGCAGTCCATCCTGCGGCATCTCTACTCGGTGGTCGGCAGCACCATTGCCAAGGGAGGACCGGAAGGAAGCGTCTACGTCACCAGTTCCCCCAGCATCGGCGAAATCGCCTTGGTCCTCGTCCCGGGGGAGAAGCGGCAGGTGACCACCGAGGAAGTTGAACGTCGCTGGCGGGAAAAGGTCGGGGAGCTTTCGGGGGTGGAATCCCTGGTTTTTTCCTCCAACCTGGTGCACATGGGCTCCAACATCGACATCCAGCTGGCCCATACTGACTATCGGGTCTTGAAAAAGGTTTCCCGGCACCTGCAGCAGGTGCTGGGCACCTACCCGGGGGTAACGGACATCAGCGACAATTTTGCCCCCGGCAAGAAGGAACTGAAAATCAGGCTGAAACCGGCGGCCCGCACCCTGGGCATCACCGAGGCGGACCTCGGGCGCCAGATCCGCAGCGCCTATTACGGTGCCGAGGCCCTGCGCCTGCAGCGGGGCCGCAACGAGGTCAAGGTCATGGTCCGCTACCCCGAAAGCGACCGGCGGCAGCTGGCCAGCCTGGAAAACCTGCGGATCAGGACGCCGGCCGGCGGTGAGATTCCCCTTTCCCGGGCGGCCTGGATCATTCCCGGCCACGGCTACAGCGAGATCCACCGCACCAACCGCAAGCGGGTGATTGACGTCACCGCCAGTGTTGACGCCAAGCAGGCCAACGCCGAGGAGATCCTCGCCGACCTGCGCCGCGAAACCCTGCCCAGGCTGAAAAAAGAATATCCCGGCCTCAGCTATTCCCTGGAAGGCGAGGAAAAAGAACGCCGGGATTCCATGGCCAGCATGAAAAAGGGCTTTCTCCTGGCCCTGATCGGCATCTACGCCCTGCTGGCCATTCCTTTCGGCAGCTACCTGCAACCGCTGCTGATCATGACCGCCATCCCTTTTGGCGTCATCGGCGCCATCCTCGGGCACCTGCTTATGGGCTTTGACCTCTGTATCCTCAGCCTCTTTGGCATCGTCGCCCTGGCCGGGGTGGTGGTCAACGATTCCCTGCTGCTGATTCACACGGTCAACACTTACCGACGGCGGGGCAAAACCCTGCTGCCGGCGGTCATTGCCGCCGCCTGTCGCCGCTTCCGGCCGATCATGCTCACCTCGCTGACCACCTTCTTCGGCCTTTTTCCGATGATCATGGAAAAAAGCTTCCAGGCCCAGTTTCTCATCCCGATGGCCATCAGCCTCGGTTTCGGCATCATGTTCGCCACCGGCATCACCCTGGTGCTGATCCCCTCCCTCTACCTGATCCTCGAAGATCTCATCCGCCTGGCCGGCGGGCGGCGCCAAGGGTAATTCACGGCCGGCCCGGCTCCGGCGGCGGGGCCAAAAAAAAAGCCGGGAGGCGGCCGCCCCCCGGCTCTCTTGCCTGCCGACTTTTTCAAGGGAAAAAGATCACTTGGGCTCCAGGGCCTTCACCAGCCCGCGGATCATCAGGTTGTACGGGGTTTCCAGGCCGGCCTGGCGGCCGTACTCGACAAACTTGCCGTTGATGAAGTCCACTTCCGTCCGCCGCTTGTTCTCAATGTCCATCAGCATCGACGGCTTGTGGTCGCCGGCGGTGCTCATGTATTCGATACAGTAGGGATAGTAGTCCCAGCCGAGGGAAATTTCGTTCGCCCGGGCCACCTGGATGCATTCCTTGATCAGGCCGTCGATAAGCTGGAAAATGATCGGGTCGCGCATTGCCTCGGCCATGGTCATGCCGGTAACGGCGCAGACCGGGTTCATACAGGCATTCATGATCGACTTGCGCCAGACCATACTGACGATCTGCTCGGTGCGCTCGGTCAGCAGCCCGCCTTTGCTGAAAGCCGCGGCGATGGCCTCGGCCGCCGGTTTGCCGGCCGGGTCCAGTTCCTGGAGATAGTGGGGCGGGTGGTGAAAAGCCATGTGCACGTGGCAAGGTTCCACCAGCCCGCAACCGTAATTGACCACCGCCCGCATAACCCCCTGGCGGCCGAGGGATTCGGCCAGCACCAGCTCGGTGTCGATGCCGTTCTGCCAGCTGACCACGTACATGCCCTCGCGGAAAAAG
>JAFDMG010000126.1 GCA_019306045.1 Deltaproteobacteria bacterium
CTTGAGCCGGGAAACAATTTCGACGCCGCTGGTCAGCAGGTTGCCCTGCTGGTCGTAGATCAGGCTGTCAACCAGGAAAATGTCGGGGGTGCGCCGGAAATTGAAGCGGGCGAAAAATTCCTCGCCGCTGAGGAAGTGGTCCACCCGGTAGCCGTAGTCGCGGCGCAGGGACTCGATAATGATCGCCGCCGTCGAGGGGCTGTCCTCGATGAGCACGATACTCAGTTTCTTGGGGAATGGCACCATGGTCCCGTTTTCCTGCCGGCGGCCGGCAGGCAGCCTGCAAGCCGCCGGGCCGTCCCGGTTGACGCGGGAAACGGCTCCCGCGGGTCATCAGGAGGTGGCAAAAAGAGCTTTCTCAGCCGCGTACTGGACCGCTTCCTGGGGAGTGACGACGCCGTCCCGGACCAGCTCCTGCAAATGCTGGTCGATGGTCTGCATCCCCAGCTTCTTGCCGGTCTGCATGATCGAAGCGATCTGGAAGGTTTTGCCTTCGCGGATGAGGTTGGCCACCGATCACCCCTTTCAGGGATTCGCTGAGCATGGTGCGAATCTGGTCCTGCTGGTCCTTGGGAAAGATGTCGATGATCCGGTCGACGGTTTTCGGGGCGCTGCTGGTGTGCAGGGTGCCGAACACCAGCAGGCCGGTTTCCGCCGCCGTGATCGCCAGGGCGATGGTTTCCAGGTCGCGCATCTCGCCCACCATGATGACGTTGGGATCCTCCCGGAGGGCGGCCTTCAAACCGGCGGCGAAGCTCTGCACGTGCACCCCCACCTGACGCTGCATGATCAGGCAGGCCTGGTTGTCGTGGATAAATTCCAGGGGGTCTTCCAGGGTGATGATGTGGGCGTGGCGCTCCTTGTTCAGCAGGTCGACCATCGCCGCCAGGGTGGTCGACTTGCCGCTGCCGGTGGGCCCGGTGACGATTACCAGCCCCTTGCGCTGCCGGGCCAGATCGCGGACCACCGGCGGCAGTCCCAATTCGTTGAAGGTTTTGATCTCGGTGGGAATCAGGCGAAAGGCCGCCCCCATTCCCCGGTGTTTGAAATAGACATTGCCCCGAAAGCGGGCAAAACCGTCGATTTCATAAGCAAAGTCAAGATCAAGCCGGTTTTCCAGCTGCTTGACGCTCTCCGGCGGCAGAATCTCATAGACCAGCAGCTTGACCTCTTCCTGGTTCAGTTCGTGATAGACGACCCGCTCCAGTTCGCCGTTGATACGCAGAATCGGCGGCGAGCCGGAAGTCAGGTGCAGGTCGGAAGCCTGGTAGTCAACCATGATGCGCAGCAGGGCATCTATCTTCGCCATAAAGTCCTCGCTGAAAAGGCCATGCCGAAATGTCTGAGAAAGGCAGGGCCGTTGCGCCCGTTGCCGACTTCGCTTAAATTGACTGCTGAGAGATGGTACCATGGAGCAATTTTATATCTCCGTCGCCAGAATCGCCAAAAAAACCCTTAACCACATGGTGGCTCACCATACTCCCCTGCTGCCGGACCTGTACAGCAAATATTTCTATATCTTTCTCGACGAGGTCGACGAAGAAATCAAGGAGATGATCGACGCTGAAAACAGCCGCGGTCAACGGGAGTTCAAAAAGCAGCAGGAAACCACCGTCAGCGTCATCAACGCCGTCTCCAACATCATCAACCAGCTGGACAACTCCACCAGCGCCCACAACAAGTCCCTGGAAAACCACCAGCACAAACTGGCGGGAATGCAGAAAGTCGTCGACCTGGTGGAGCTGAAAAAACTGATCAATGAAGAGATCGGCAAGATCAGGGAGAGCAACGTTTCCCTGCAGCACAAGCTGACCGAGGCCCAGCAGACGGTGAAAAGCCTGCAGTCCCAGCTCTCCCAGATCACCAACCTGGCGACCATCGACGAACTGACCGGCCTCTACAATCGCCGGGCCCTTTTCAGCCGCCTGGTGGAGGAACACTCCCGGGTGGAGAGATACGAAGAGATTTTCAGCCTGCTGATCATCGACATCGATGATTTCAAAATGATCAACGACACCTACGGCCACCAGGCCGGCGACGCCATCCTCCGCAACCTGGCCAAGTTCCTCAAAGGCAACCTGCGGACCTCAGATTTTATCGCCCGCTTCGGCGGCGAGGAGTTCATCGCCATTCTGCCGGCCACCAACCTGGAAAAGGCCCGCAAAGTCGGGGAAAAAATCCGCTTCATGCTGGCCAAGAAAATCTTCGAAGACAAGAAAACCCAGGTCAAGATTAAGCTGACGGTGAGCATCGGCCTGTCGCTGTGCACCCGGGGCGACACGGTGGACGACTTGATCAAGCGGGCCGACGACGCTCTCTACCTGGCGAAAAACAGCGGCAAAAACCGCATCTGCTCCGAGCAGGACCTGCCCACCGCGGCCGTCAAGACCGACACCGCCGGTTGAACAACCCCGCCGGCAATTGCCGGCGGCCACAACTCATGCCTCCTCCTGGATGCCGAACAAATCCTGGGCGTTGCGACAGGTTTGTTCGGCAACCTTTTCCACCGCCACCTGCTTGATCTCGGCGATCGCTTCGGCCACGTAACGGACATAAAGCGGCTCATTGCGTTTGCCCCGGAAAGGTACGGGAGCCAGGTAGGGGCAGTCGGTTTCAATCAGCAGGTCCGCGAGATCCAGGCGCCGGACCACCTCGGCCTGCAGCTGGTTCTTGGGAAAGGTGATCGTCCCGGGAATGGAAATCTTGAAACCCAGGTCGACGAATGCCGCCGCCAGGCGGTAGTCGCCGGAAAAACAGTGGATCACCCCCCCGTGCCGGTAGCCGTGCTCGCGGCGAATGATCTCCAGCACCTCCCGGTGCGCCTCCCGGTCGTGAATCACCACCGGCAGTTCCAGCTCCCCGGCCAGGTGCAGCTGGTAGGCGAACTCCTCCAGCTGCCGCGGCCGCGGCGAATGATTGCGGAAAAAATCGAGGCCGATTTCCCCGTAGGCCACCACCTTGTCGTGAGCCGCCAGGGACCTGAGCACCTGGTAGCCCTGCTCGGTGGCCTCCTTGACTTCGTGGGGGTGGATGCCGACGGTGGCGTACACCCGCTCGTGCCGGCTGGCGATCTCCACCGCCCGGATGGCATCGGCCACCGTGGTGCCGATCACCGTCACCCCCACCAGGCCGGCGGCGAAGGCCCGCTCCAACACCTCGTCCAGGTCGGCGGCAAAGGCTTCCATGTTGAGGTGGCTGTGGCTGTCGAAAAGAACCATCTTGCTCATTCCCTTTCCGCGAAGTTTTCAAATTCGTCCAGGAATGCCGCCAGCCGGTCAACCACCAGCCGGCAGTACTCCTCGCCCTTGGCGGCCGAGGCCTGGGCCGGATTGCCCCAGACGCCGCCGGGCCAGTAGGCCCTTTTGCGGCGCACGAGAATATAACGGGGAAAATCGGGATACTCCTCCGGGCTGCGGCCCTTGACCAGGGCCGGGTAGAGGTACTCCAGCCGGGAGGTTTCAATCTCGCCGGCGTGGGAGTCGTCCGCCGTCGCCACCCGCTCCCGGCAGACCTCCCGGGCCAGCTCATATTCGCAGATCACCGCCACCCTGACATCGTCGAAAGCGGTCAGCAGTTCCTCCCCGGCCTCGAGCAGGGCGTTCATGTGGGTTTTGCCGGCATGGCCGGAGATGAGAACGAAATTCCGCAGGCCTTGGCCGTACAGCGACCGCCCCAGGTCGTTGACCAGCATTTTCAGAGTCGGCGAACTGATGCCGATGGTGCCCGGGTGGTCGGCGGTGCTGCGACAGACCCCGTAATGAAGCGGCGGCGCCACGAAGACCGGCCGCCGGGCCGCCACCCGCTTGACCACCTCGTAAACCTGGATGGTATCGGTGTCCAGCGGCAGGTGCCGGCCGTGCTCCTCGGTGGAACCAAAGGGCAGGAAAACCGTCTGCGTCCGCTGCCGCAGGGCGGCAAACTCGGGCATGGTCATTTCCGTAATCAGCATGATCTGCTCCCGCAAGCATTGCCCCGGCCTCGGCGGCCGGGAACAATTTCCGTTGCACTCAGATTTAACCTCATGATATAAAAAAACAATCGGCATAAACTAGTTTTCAATTCCCCAAAAAGCAAGGAGAAAATCATGACCGGACTGGCAGCCAGAGTACAGCAGATCAAACCCTCTCCCACCCTGGCCATTTCCGCCAAGGCCAAGGCCATGCAGGCCGCCGGCATCGATGTCATCAATTTCGGCGCCGGCGAGCCGGATTTCGACACCCCTGAACACATCAAGGCCGCCGCCATCCAGGCCATCCAGGACGGCTTCACCCGCTACACGGCGGTGCCCGGCATTCCTGAACTTAAAGAAGCGATCCGGGCCAAGCTGGTCCGGGAAAACCAGCTGCAGTACAAAAACGAGGAGATCATCGTCTCCTGTGGCGGCAAGCACTCCTTCTACAACCTGGCCCAGGCCCTGCTCGACTCCGGCGACGAGGTGATCATTCCGGCGCCCTACTGGGTTTCCTACCCGCCGATGGTCCAGCTGGCCGGCGGCGTGCCGGTGATCATCCCCACCACCGAGGAGCAGGGTTTCAAAATCACCCCCGAGCAGCTGCGCCAGCACCTGAGCGAAAAGACGAAGGCGGTGGTCATCAACTCGCCCTCCAACCCCACCGGGGCCGCCTACACCCGGGACGAGCTGCAGGCCCTGGCTGCCGCGACAGCCGACTACGACCTGCTGTTGATCTCCGATGAAATTTACGAACACATCGTCTACGACGGCTTCCGGCAGAGCAGCGTCGCCCAACTGGGACCGGCCGTCAAGGAACGGACCGTCATTCTCAACGGGGTCTCGAAAAGCTACGCCATGACCGGCTGGCGGATCGGCTTCACCGCCGGCCCGGCGCCGCTGGTGGCAGCCATGACCAAAATCCAGAGCCAGAGCACTTCCAACCCCACTTCCATCAGTCAGAAGGCGGCCATCGCCGCCTACAACGGTCCCCAGGACTGTATCGCCACCATGCTGACGGCCTTCGATGAGCGTCGGCGCTACATCGTCGAGGCGCTGAACCAGATACCCGGCGTCAGCTGCTTCCGGCCCCAGGGAGCGTTTTACGCCTTCCCCCGGGTGGCCGGCCTGCTGGGCAAAAAATTCGCCGGCGAAACCATCGGCTCTTCCCTGGATCTCTGCAACCTGCTGCTGGAAAAAGCGAAAATCGCCGCCGTGCCCGGCGAGGGTTTCGGCGCCCCCGGCTACCTGCGGCTTTCCTACGCCACCTCGATGGCCAACATCAAAGCCGGCCTGGAGCGGCTGGCGGCCTTCGTGGACCAGCTGTCGGACTGAAGAACATTGGCTTTGTATCGCTTTACTTCCACCGCTAACGTTCACGAAGGGAAAAATGGCATAAGATTGTTACCAAGACAACCTCAATCGTCAGCTGTTTTTTTCTGTTTATCTCACCACGAATTTCTGCTATTCAAAAGGATAATTATAATGAGCAGTAAAATTACTTTCTAAAACTTGACAAAAAACGTATCTTTCCGGTTGCCGGAATTTTTCATTTACCCTGATTATCGGGCTTTCTGGCGTCAAGTTTTCACCAGGAAACGGGTCATTCAATATCCTTTCCTCTGCCCTGCCTTCGCAATACTGCCTGAACGACAATTATCTGGTCGTCAGGGTAAACAAGACGGAAGGGCTGGATTCCCAGACATTCAACAGCCTTCCAAGTTGCAGCATCGGACGCTGGCATTTTTTTAAATTTCGTTTACCCTGTTCGTTTACCGGGAACAACTTTCCACCCGGTCAAAACTTTGGGAATAGTTGCCCGGGACAAACCGTACCAGCTTTCCTGAACTATTTCAATGACATCCCCATGTAACGGGGAAAGCATCCCTGCAGACGGTATGGGAATTGAACACCCCCCTGATGACAATTTTTTCCGGAACAGCAGAAAAAATCAATCCTCTAAAAAACAGAGGTTAAATCACCCAAAGCGGTTATCTTGAACAACACATAAAAAGGGGGGAATGAATCATGTCAAAAGCAAAAAATGACCAGACATCCTTTTTTACTTATATCACTGCCGTTTTGATGCTTTTTTTTCTGCTGGGACCGGTCAGCAACGGCCACTGTCAGACGGCGGGATGCGGCTGGCAGCGGACAGAAATCTCTCCCCACCTGGGCACTGGGACCACTTTTGACGGCAGTAACCGGCTTGCCACCAGCTATCCCCATGCCGGCTATACAGGCTGTCAGCAACAGGTCTTTAATACCAGCCACACCTGGACCAGCCCGCCAGCATTCTTGACCCCCGGAGAACAGCTAGAATTCACCGTCAGTGCCTCCTGGTCACTGGACGGCTCCCCCAGTTGTTCTTCTTTAACCTCGGGGGTAAGC
>JAFDMG010000127.1 GCA_019306045.1 Deltaproteobacteria bacterium
CTGAAATTCCATTCCTGAACGGTTGAGTAGGGCTGTCCCCGCCAGTCGGGATCGAAATAAGTGGCCGCGGCTGCCAGGCTTCCCCAGCCAACCAGCAGCAGAACCAGCAGGCCGACGGAAAATCGGTGATGGTGGCGCGTCATTTTCTCCCTCCTTCCGGCCGCGGCGGGCATCGTTCAACCGGCTGCCGCCCGGGCCGGGAAATTTTTTTCCTCTCCTTTGTTTTGCCGTCCGGTCGGTATTTTTTCACCTCCTTGCCGGCCGTCGGGGTCAGGGGTGGTACTCCGGTCCACGGGATTTTAATCGCGGCGCGGGCTTTTACGGCTTTGTGGGCGGTGTCCGGGAGGCGTGGGAACGGCAGCTGTGGGGGATAGACTACAACTGGGGTACAGGGGCGGGTTTTCCCGACACCATATTTCTCATTAAAACCTGACTTTTTTCCTTTGTCAAGCCAGCGGTGAAAAAAAGTCGCCGGCGGCCGTCGACATTAGCGGCAGCTCGGCCTTATTTCCATGGAAACCGATCGGCAGGATAATTTGACTTTTGCCGCCGTTTAGTTCTATATCATAGGCGTTCAAATGGTTTTTTTAACGCCAGCCGGAGGAAAAGAGCTTGATGTCAGCCAGACGCCGAACCCGCCAGCTCCATTACGGCAGCCTGCCGGTGGGTGGCGACGCCCCGATCGTCGTGCAGTCCATGTGCAACACCGACACCCGGGACGTGGCGGCCACCGTGGCCCAGATCAAGGCGCTGACGGCGGCCGGCTGCGAGCTGGTGCGGGTGGCGGTGCCGGACCGGGAAGCGGCCCGGGCCCTGGCGGCCATCAAACAGCAGATCGACATCCCCCTGGTAGCCGACATTCATTTCCAGCACTGCCTGGCCATCGAGGCGGTGGCGGCGGGGGTTGATGGCCTGCGGCTCAATCCCGGCAACATCGGCGCCGACGCCCGGGTGCTGGAGGTGGTCAGCGCCTGCCGGGAGCGGCAGGTGCCCATCCGCATCGGCGTCAACGCCGGCTCCCTGGAAAAGGAGTTTGCCGACCGCTACGGCCACGGCCCCCGGGCGATGGCGGCCAGCGCCCTGCGCCACGTGGCCCTGCTGGAAAAGCACGGTTTCGAGCTGATCAAGATCTCCCTGAAATCCTCAAACGTCCTCGAGACGGTGGGCGCCTACCGCTTGCTGGCCGCCGAGGTGGATTATCCTTTCCACATCGGCATCACCGAGGCCGGGACTGTTTTTCGGGGGGCGATCAAGTCCGCCGTCGGCATCGGCATTCTCCTTTACGAAGGCCTGGGCGACACGCTGCGGGTTTCCCTTACCGGCGATCCGGTGACCGAGGTGTTCACCGCCTACCAGATTCTCCAGAGCCTGGGCCTGCGGCGGCGCGGCGTCGAGCTGATCTCCTGTCCCGCCTGCGGCCGTACCGAGATCGACCTGGAAGGGTTGGCGACGGCGGTCGAACAGCGGTTGCGGCACATTGTCGCCCCGGTGACCGTGGCGGTCATGGGCTGCGTGGTCAACGGCCCCGGCGAGGCCCGGGCGGCCGACGTGGGCATTGCCGGCGGCCGGGGCCAGGGATTGCTGTTCCGCCGCGGGGAGGTCCTCCGCAAGGTGCCGGAGGAGCGCCTGCTGGACGAACTGGTGGCCGAGGTTGAAAGATTCGTCGCCGAAATTCATTGCTGACGCCATGCTGGGGCGCCTGGCCCGCTGGCTGCGGCTGCTCGGTTATGACACCCTCTATGAATCCGGGATCGACGACCGACGGCTGCTGGCCCTGGCCCACGAGCAGGGGCGCATTATTCTGACCCGGAACACCCGACTGCTGCGCCGGCGGCAACTGCCGCCGGCGGTGCTGGTGGCCAGCGATCACTGGCGGCAGCAGCTGCGGCAGGTGGTTCGCGAGTGCGGCCTGTCGCCGGTCGCCGGTTTTCTGCGGCGCTGCGCCGTCTGCAACACTGAGCTGGTGGACCTGGAGCCGGCGGCGGCCGCCGGCCGGGTGCCGTCCTATGTCGCCCGGACCTGCGACCGCTTCAAAACCTGTCCCGGCTGCGGCCGGGTTTACTGGCCGGCGACCCACCGGCGCCAGATGGAAATTCAACTGCGGCAGCTGTTTGCCGGCGACTTTCCCGGTCGGCAGGAGCGGCCGGACTTTCCCGGTCGGCAGGAGCGGCCGGGAGCAGAGCGGCAATGAAAACCGGCGGGCAAAACCAGCAAAATTTTTCCTGGCTGCGGTCCCTGGGACAGCTGCCTTTTTACCTGCGCCTCATCTGGCGCCTGCTGCTGGACCGGCGGGTGGCCTTTACCCTGAAATTGGTGCCCCTGGCGGCGATGGTCTATTTCGTCATTCCCTACGACCTGCTGCCGGAGCTGGTGCTGCCCGGCTGGGGGGAGGTGGACGACCTGCTGATCCTTTATTTTGCCGGTCGTTTTTTCCTCAGCCGCATTCCGCCGGCGATCATGGCCGAACACCTGGAGAGACTCAGTTAGATGACTGCCAG
Source organism: Deltaproteobacteria bacterium (assembly GCA_019306045.1). Taxonomy (GTDB): domain Bacteria; phylum Desulfobacterota; class Anaeroferrophillalia; order Anaeroferrophillales; family Anaeroferrophillaceae; genus JAFDMG01. The sequence continues at coordinate 2,499 of JAFDMG010000127.1, forward strand.
AAAACCCGTTCGGGTTCTGCCCCCCGAAGTGCACAATCAGATCGCCGCCGGCGAGGTCATCGAACGGCCGGCCTCGGTGGTCAAGGAGCTGGTGGAGAACGCCCTTGACGCCGGCGCCGACCGCATCGTGGTCACCATTGCCGACGGCGGCAAGAGCCTGATCCGGGTCAGCGACAACGGCGCCGGCATGAGCCGGGAGGATGCCCTGCTGGCCATCCGCCGCCACGCTACCAGCAAGATTTCCCGGGCCGCCGATCTTTTCGCCCTGAGTACTTTCGGCTTCCGCGGCGAGGCGCTGCCCAGCATCGCCGCCGTTTCCCGCTTTACCCTGGAAACGCGTCCGCGGGAGAGCCGGGAAGGGGTGAAAATCAGCTGCGAGGACGGCCGGGAGCCGCTGGTGGAGACGGCCGGTCTGCCGGTGGGCACCACGGTGACCGTGGAGGACCTGTTTGCCAACCTGCCGGCCCGGCGCAAGTTCCTCAAGACGACCAACACCGAGCGGGGGGCGGTCATTGACTGCCTGAACCGTTTTTCCCTGGTGTACCACCGCTGTACTTTCATTCTCCATCAGGACGGCAGGACGGTGTTCAACCGCAGCGGCACCGGCGAGCCGGCGGTCCGGGTCCGGGAGGTAATCGGCCGCCAGGCCGGCGACCGCCTGCTGCCCCTGGCCGGCGGCGGCGCTGCCGGGGAGCCGACGGTCAGCGGTTTCGTTTCGGCGCCGGAGCTGCGGCGGCCGAACCGCCGGTCGATCTACCTGTTCGTCAACCAGCGGCCGGTCCGGGACCAGCTGCTTATCCAGGCGCTGATGAAGGCCTACCAGGGACTGCTGGAACGGGGCCGCTACCCGGTGGCCGTCCTTTTCCTCCAGGTGGACCCGGCCGGGGTTGACGTCAACGTCCATCCGGCCAAGGAGGAGGTCCGTTTTGCCGAACCGGGCCGGATTTTCAGCCTTGTCCAGCGGGCCGTTCAGGAAGTCCTGAGCGGCTACCGCCTGCCGGGCGGCGAGCTGGCCGGCGGCGATGATGATCCCTTTGCCCGGCTGCCGGGGCGGGACGGAATTGCCGCGCCGGCAAACTGCGTCCCCCGGGTTGATGCCGCCGATTTTCCCCGCCTGGAGCTGCCCCGGGAGGACGAGGGGGCTTTCCGTTCCTGGATTCGGGAAAACAGCCCGGTTTTTGGCGGCGATTCTCCGCCGCCGGCGGCGCGAAGTGAAGCCGGCGAGCCGACACCGGCGGCTGCCGGGGAGGCGGCGGGAACGGGGGGCTTTTTCGCTTCCCTGGCCATCGTCGGCCAGATCTGGGACAGCTACCTGGTGCTCAGCGACGCCGAACGGCTTTACTTCATCGATCAGCATGCCGCCCACGAACGGGTGCTGTTCGACCGTCTGCGGACCGGAATGGCGGCCGGCGGCGCCAGCCAGCAGCTGCTGCTGCCGGTGAACGTCGAGCTGTCGCCGGCGGAACTGGCGGCAGCGGCAGAGTACCGGCCGGCGATCACGGCCCTGGGTTTTCAATTTGAACCCTTCGGCCAGACTGGGGTGGTATTGACCGGGGTGCCGGTGCTGGCCGCCGACTACGACGCCGCCGAACTCCTGCGCCAAGTGCTGCACGACCTGGTTGCCAGCCGCGGCCGTTTGCAGCCTGCCCGGCTGACTGACGAGCTGGCGGCCCGTTTTGCCTGTCGCTTGGCGGTCAAGGCCGGGCGGCGGTTGGCGTTCGAGGAGGTCGGGATGCTGCTGCGGGAGCTGGACCGGACGGCGAGCGGCGGCCACACCTGTCCCCACGGCCGGCCGCTCTATTTTACCCTGACGAAAAGTGAGCTGGAGAAGCGATTTGGCCGTCATTGACAAATCCCGGCTGCTGGCGGGCGGGGTGGTTTTGCTGGCCGGCCTGCTGGCGGTGATGGGCTGCGGCCGCCGGCCGGTGGCCGTGCTGCCGCGGCCGCCGGCGGCAACAGTCGCCGCCGCCTGGAACCGGCTGGCGGCGGTCAACAGCCTGGAAAGCCGGGGTATAATCAGAATGACCGCCGCCGACGGAGAAAAAAACGCCGGCCGCATCCGGCTGCTGGCCGCGGCCCCCGACCGGCTGAAAATCCAGTGGCTGACGCCCTGGCAAACCGTGGCCTGGCAGCTGCTGCTCAACCGGCAGCAGTTCTGGCTGACCGACAGCAAAGAGAAAACCACCTATTACGGCCGGCTGGCCGACTGGCGGTCAAACCACGGCTGCCGCCGCCAACTCTGGTGGTGGCGCTACCTCGAGATGCTGGCCGGCTGGAGTGAACTGCTGCGGCCGCCGGCCAATGACGGCCGGGGCGAACGGCCCCTCCGGGCGGCCCACTGGCCGGCGGTCGAGCGGGTGGAATACCTGGTGACCGCCGACGGCCGGCTGCCGGCAGGCAAAATCATCCGCTTTGCCAACGGCGAGGAGTGGCGCCTGGAATTGGCGGATTTCGAGGAGCTGCCGGCCGGCAAGGTTTTTCCCCGGCGCTGGACGATCACCACGCCCCGGGCCACCCTGACCCTGCTACTGGCCGCCCCCCGCCTCAACCCGCCCCTGGGCGGGACGGTTTTTGCCTACCGGCAGGATTCGTTCGCCCTGCGGGAATTCCGCTGCCAGCAGGAGAGCCAGCCGGCGCAGCGGGAGGGGGAAAAACCGCAAAAGTAGTGCATTGAAAGTCAATTTATGTTATTTGAAGGCATAAAAGTTAGCGGAGGTGTTGCTTGATGTTCGACTATGACGTGATTATCATTGGCGGCGGGCCGGCCGGTCTGACCGCCGGTTTATACGCCGCCCGGGCCCGGCTGCAGACGGTCCTGCTGGAAAAAATGGTGCTCGGCGGTCAGATCGCTACCACGGAGATGCTGGAAAACTACCCGGGCTTTCCCGAACCCATTGCCGGGGCCTCCCTGGGACCGCTCTTCGAGGCCCAGGCGAAGAAATTCGGCCTGGAGATTCTCCAGTTCCACGAAGGCCTGGAAATAGCGCCCTTGTCCCCCGGTTTCGAGGTGCGGGTCTCGCCGGCCCGGGAACTGCGGGGCAAGGCGGTGATCGTTGCCACCGGCACCCAGTGGCGCAGCCTGGGAATCCCCGGCGAGAGCGAGCTGAAAGGGGCCGGGGTCTCCTATTGCGCCACCTGCGACGGGGCTTTTTTCCGCGACCAGGAAGTGGCGGTGATCGGCGGCGGCAATTCGGCCGTTGAAGAGGCCATCTTTCTGACCAAATTCGCCAAGCGGGTGTACGTCATTCACCGGCGGGACGCCCTGCGCGCGGAAAAAATCGTCCAGGAGCGGGCCTTTGCCAACCCGAAAATCGAGTTTGTCTGGAACCACGTGCCGGTGCGTATCAACGGCGACGGGGCGGTGACCGGCATCGAGATCGAGAACGTCAAGAGCGGCGAACGGCGGCAGCTGCCGGTCGACGGGGTGTTCATCTACGTCGGCATGGAGGGCAACACCGGCTTTCTGCGCGGGCTGGTGGCCCTGGATGAACGCGGCTTCGTCCAGGCCGGCGAGGATACGGTCACTTCCTGCCCGGGGCTCTTCGCGGCCGGCGACGTCCGCCAGAAGCTTCTCCGCCAGGTGGTGACCGCCACCGCCGACGGCGCCGTGGCCGCGGTGCAGGCCGGCAAATACATCGAGGGCAACTTTTCCTGATCCTGCGGCCGGCGGTTCCGGGGGTGAAAGACGAGGTGGTTGGCTGAACATGCGTTACGCGGCCTGGCGGAAAAAAATGGTGGAGGAGCAGGTGGTGGCCCGGGGCATTACCGATCCCCGGATCGTGGCCGCCATGATCGAGGTGCCCCGCCATTTTTTCCTCGATTCCGCCCTGGCGGAACAGGCCTACGGCGACCACTCCCTGCCCATCGGCGAGGGGCAGACGATGACCCAGCCCTACGTGGTGGCGTTCCTCCTCGACCAGCTGCGGCTCAGCGGCCGGGAAAGGGTGCTGGAGATCGGCATGGGCTCCGGCTACCTGACCGCCCTGCTCAGCCGGCTGGCCGAGCGGGTCTATGCGGTGGAGAAATACCGCTCCCTGGCCATCCTGGCCCGCCAGCGCCTGGAGCGCCAGGACTGCCACAACGTGGTGGTGAAGATCTTTGACGGCACCTACGGCTGGAGCGACGAGGCGCCTTTCGACGCCATCGTGGTTTCCGCCGCCGCCCGGGTGCCGCCGAAACCGCTGCTGGAGCAGCTGCGCCCCGGCGGGGTAATGATGCTGCCCCTCGAGGAAGAGGACCGGCAGCAGTACCTTTGCCGCATCACCCGGGAGGACGAGAAAAAGTTCCGGCGGGAAAAACTGATTCCCTGCAAGTTCGTCAAACTGGTGGGCAGGTATGGCAGCCAGTAAACCGCCGCCTGGCGGCCGGCAGATAGCCGTTATCGGCGCCGGCAGCTGCGGCGCCGCCGAGGCCGAGTTGGCTTTCCGGGTGGGGGAACTGCTGGCCGCCGCCGGCCAGGTGCTGCTCTGCGGCGGTCTGGGCGGGGTGATGACCGCCGCCGCCCGGGGCGCCCGGGCCCGGGGCGGCGTCAACATCGGCATCGTTCCCGGCCCCGGGCGGGGACAGGCAAATCCCTACATAGTCCATGAAATTGTCACCAACCTGGGGCACTGCCGCAATTTTGTCATCATCCACTCGGCCGACGGGGTGATCGCTCTCCCCGGCGCCGAGGGCACCCTGGCGGAGATCGCCATTGCCCGCAAGCTGGGCAAACCCCTGGTGGCCGTCGGCCCCTGCTGGGAGTTCCTGCCGGGGAT
>JAFDMG010000012.1 GCA_019306045.1 Deltaproteobacteria bacterium
GCCGCCCCTGAGAGTGTAGAAAGATTCCCGCGCCAGGCGGCCGCCCAGCTCGGCTTCCTTCTCCAGCAAAGTCACCGGAAAGCCCCGGCGGGCCAGGGAAAGGGCCGCGGTCATGCCGGCAACTCCGCCGCCGATGACCAGGGCCTGCTGGTTGATCGTTGTTTTTCGCGGCGGCGCCGCCGCGGCCCGGGCGACCTGGGTGACGGCCGCCTGCAAAAGGCTCCTGGCCTTGGCGGTGGCCGCCTGGCGGTCGTCATCGTGGACCCAGGCGCACTGTTCCCGCAGGTTGGCAAAACCGCAGGCGGCCGGGTCAAGCCCGATACGACCGGCAAAATCGCCTTCCCGGCCGGCCAGCTCCCGCACCGAGCAGCCGCCGATGACCAGGCGGTTGAGGCCGTCGGCCTTGACGGCTTCGCGGATGGCTTCCAGGCCGTCCGGCTGGCAGGCGTGATCAGCTTCCAGGGCCTCCAGGTCCAGCTGTTCGGCCAGCAGACCGTCGCAGCGGCAGAGAAAAACGCCGATCCGCGGCACTTTTTCCCAGCCGCCGGGGGCCGCATCATCCCCGGCGTCGGCCGCCGGTCCCGGCGTCAGCCCCAGTTCGTCGGCCACCACGTCGGCCGCTCCGGCGGCTTCCATGACGGTTTCCGGCACGTCCTTGGGGCCGGTGAAAGCTCCGGCGGCGTACACCCCGGGCACCGGCGTCCGGGCGGGCTGGAATTCATCCACCCGGCAGAAGCCGTATTCGTCCAGGCCGTCGTCCAGCTGGCCGGCAAATGCCAGCTCCGGGGCGTCGAAACCGAGGGAAAGCACCACCAGGTCGAACTCCGCCTCCCGCCGCCGGCCCTGGTCAGCGAACATCAGGCGCAGGCGGCCGCTGCCCGGATCTTCCTTGACGGTGGAGATCAGCGACCGCTGGTAGTTGATGCCGTATTCGTCCCGGGCCCGGTTAAAGTAGCGTTCGTAGTCCTTGCCCACTCCGCGGATGTCCATGTAAAAAATGGTCACCTCGGCTGCCGGCACCTTTTCCTTGAGAAACATGGCCTGCTTGGTGGCGTACATGCAGCAGACCGAGGAGCAGTAGCCCCGGCCGCAGCTGCGATCCCGGGAGCCGACGCACTGGATAAAGGCCACCTTTTGCGGTACTTCGCCGCTGCCCGGCAGCCGGGGCTGGCCGCCGGTGGGGCCGGAAGCGCTGATCAGCCGCTCCATCTGCCGGCTGGTGATGACGTTGGCGTAGCGGCCAAAGCCGTACTCGCCGCGCAGGCCGCCGTCCACCAGGGAAAAGCCGGGAGTCAGGAGAATGGCGTCCACCTGCTCTTCCACTTCCCGGGGCGCCAGCTCCAGGTCGATGGCCCCGGTGGGACAGGCCTCGACGCAGGCGCCGCAGCGGGTGCAGGCGGCAAAATCGATCCGGTAGCCGGCCTTGACCATCTTGGGATACTGCTTGTAGATCGCCGGCCGCGATTCCAGGCCGTCGCTGAATTCCTCCGGCACCGACACCGGGCAGACGGCGCTGCACTGGCCGCAGTCAAGGCATTTTTCCTGGTTGACGCCCCGGGGGTCGACCCGCAGCTGGACGGTGAAGTCGCCCGGGCCGCCGCTGAAAGCCAGCGGCTGGCTGTTGACCATGATCCGCAGGTTGTCGCGCAGGCGACATTCGACGAAGGGACAGTAAGCCGGCTGCCGGGGAGAGAGGAAGCAGACGCCGCAGGAATTGGTCGGAAAAGTGTTGTCCAGCAGGGGAAAGAAACCGCCGATGGCCGCTTCCTTTTCCACCAGGACAACCTGGCACCCCTGCTCCGCCAGGAGCAGCGACGCCGTCATGCCGGCAAAACCGCCGCCGACCACCATGACTTTTTTCTGATCCACGCTATCGCTCATTTTTTTCGCCGTCAGGTTCACAGAAAACTTCCCGGATATCAGAACAACCCCGCAGGATCATTGAAATGTTTTTTCCACCACCGGGCCCGGTCGCCCACCTGGAAGGCCTCGGCCATCAGCTCGGTAAAATACATGATCGGCAGGCGCTGCTGACGGATGTCGACGTTGGCCTGGCAGAGGGCGCAGGAGGTCACCAGGCAGTCGGCCCCGGCGGCGACGGCATAGTCGACGATGCCGTTGACCAGCACCGTGGCCTTGTCCGGATGGGTCAGGCCGAGATCGCCGCCACAGCAGTCCACCTTGCAGGACCAGTCGATGACCTCGGCCCCCAGGGCGATCATCAGCTCGTCCAGCCGCCGGGGATTTTCCACGTCGTCGACGCCGGTGATTTCCGCCGGCCGGACCACGGCGCAGCCGTAGTAGCAGACCACTTTCAGGCCCTGCAGCGGCTTCTTCACCAGCGCCTTGATCTGCTCCCGCCAGCGGGGGTCGGCAATCAGGTCGACGACCGACAGCATGGCGACCTTGCCGCTGTAGGTAAAACCGAGCAGTTCCTCCAGTTCCCGGCGCTTCTGCTCGTCGTGGCGCAGGGCGTAGTCGGCCCGGGCCAGGTTGTTGAAGCAGCCGGCGCAGGGAATGACCAGGTCGGCCCCCAGCTTTTCCGCCTCGGCGATGTTGAAGGCCGAAAGGCCGAGAGCCAGGGTGGAAGAAAGGTTGTGGGCCGAGGCGGCGCCGCAGCAGGACCAGTCCGGCAGTTCCTGCAGCTCGATGCCCAGAGCCTGGAGCACGGCCAGGCTGGCTTCGATATACTCGATCGCCGTCGAATGGGAGGTGCAACCCGGATAATAGGAATATTTCATTTTCTCTTTTATATCAAGAGGTTATCTGATATTTACAGATCTGATTTCTTGAATATATCTTTTATCTTATTGAGATTCTTAGCCTTCTTGGGCAGCAAGGGAATTTTACCCCGCAAAAACAGCTTCAGACCCACGTCCAGGTCGCCGGTGAAGTTCTTAGTCTTCAACTTGTAGCTCAACAGCATGGTGGCCTCGTGCACCCGGCCGAACTTGCGGATGCTGTCGGTGAAGGAGCGGTGAAAATCGACGGTCACCGGGTCGGCCGGCGTCACGCCCTCCCGCAGGCAGGCTTCCCGGAGCACGTCCATCACCGGCGCCGTCTTGATGCCGTTCGGGCACCGGGTGCCGCAGGTTTCGCAGGAAACGCACATCCAGATCGCCTTGCTGCGCAGCAGCTCGTCCTTCATCCCCAGCTGGACCATCCGCATGACCATGTTGGGCGGGAAATCGAACTCCTCGGCCATCGGACAGCCGAGGGTACACTTGCGGCACTGGTAGCAGAGGTTGATCGGCTGGCCGCTGGCGGCCATCACCTCGGCCAGGAAATTTTGCTGGGCCATCAGTTCTCAGTCCTCAATTGGTAAAGTCGCAAATCATGCGGACAAACTGCCGCGAAGTTGAATTGACCAGTTCACAGGCCTTGTTGGGACAGGCGGCAATACAGGCGCCGCAGCCCTGGCAGACCGCCTGGTTGACCTCGGAGATCCGGGTGTAGTCGTTCATTACCCGGGCGCCGTAGGGACAGATCTCGATGCAGATGCCGCAGCCGCTGCAGACGTCTTCCTTGACCTCGGCGATCAGCGGGTCGGCGATCAGGGTCTCGTTGGAAAACATGGTCTGGATCTTCCCTGACGCCGCCAGGGCCTGGGAAACGGTGTCGGTGATGTCCTTCGGCGACTGGCCGCAGCCAGCCAGGTAGACCCCCTTGGTGGAGCTTTCCACCGGGTAGAGCTTGATGTGGGTCTCGCTGAGGAAGGCGTCGCCGTCGATGGTGACGTTCATTTTCTTGGCCAGTTCCCGCACCTCGGACCGGGGCTCCATGGCCATGGCCAGCACCACCAGGTCGGCCTCGATTTCCAGCTTCCGCCCGGTCAGGGTGTCGCTGGTGAACACCTTGAGCAGGTCGCCCTCGGGAAAGACCTTGGCCACCCGGCCGCGGATGTAGACCAGCCGGTTCTCCTCCATCCCCTGCTGGACGAACTCCTCGAAGTCGCGGCTGTCGGAGCGGATGTCCATGTAGGAGATGTAGGCGGTGCCGTCGGGCACCTGCTGCTTGTAGAGGCGGGCCTGCTTGGCGGTGTACATGCAGCAGGCCCGGGAACAGTAGGCCTTGTGGCGTTCCGGGTCCCGGGAACCGGCGCACTGGATGAAAACCACCTTCTTCGGCACCCGGCCGTCGGAAGGACGCACCACCTGGCCGCCGGTGGGACCCTCGGGGTCCAGCAGGCGCTCAAAGGCCAGGGCGTCAATGACGTCGGGGTAGCGGCCGCCGCCGTATTCCGGCAGGTTGGCCGGACTGTAGAGGTCGTAGCCGGTGGCCATGACAATCGTCCCCACCTTTTCCTGGTGCATGGTGGGGCCGGCCCCCAGGTCAATGGCGGCTTCCGGGCAGGCGTCGGCGCACAGGCGGCAGGCGTCCTCCAGCTCTTCACCCTCGGCGCCGGTAAACCGCCGGCAGTCGGCGGCGGCAATCACCGGCACCCGGCAGGACTCCGTCCGGTTGTACTGGAAAATCGCCCGGCGGCGGCTCAGGCCCCGGTTGAACTCGTCCGGCAGATCCACCGGACAGACCTCGAACCTCGAGGCACTTGCCGCAGGCGGTGCATTTGGCCGGATCGACAAAGGCCGGCTCGGTGCGGATGCTGACGTCGAAGTTGCCGACGTAGCCCTCCAGCTCGGCCACCCGGGAATGGCGGTAGACCTTGATCTGCGGGTGGTTTTCCACCGCGGCTATCTTTTCCTGCAGCAGCTGGCGGGCGTTCTGGAAATAGGGAAAGGTGGTGCTGATCTGGGCCATGTGGCCGCCGATGGCCGGCTCCTTTTCAATGATGATCACTTCGTAGCCGGCGTCGGCCAGGTCCAGGGCGGCCATCATGCCGGCGATGCCGCCGCCGACGACGCATACCCGCTTGGTGATCTGGATGGTGATGGTTTCCAGGGGCAGGTTTTCCCGCACCTTGTCCAGGGTGGCGGCGATGATGTTCACCGCCTTGGCGGTGGCCACCGGCTTGTTGTTCTGGTGCACCCAGCTGCACTGTTCGCGGATGTTGGCGATCTCCAGCAGGTAGGGGTTGAGGCCGACCGAGGCCGCCGCCTTGCGGAAGGTGTTTTCGTGCATGCGCGGCGAACAGCAGGCCACCACGACGCCGTCCAGCCCCTTTTCGACGATGGTGTCCTTGACCTTCTGCTGGCCGGGATCGGAGCACATGTACATGTAGTTTTCCGCGTGCACCACTCCCGGCAGCTGCAGCGCCCCGGCCACCGCCTTGTCGACGTCAACGCTGCTGGCAATGTTGGAACCGCACCAGCAGACAAACACACCCAGTTTTTTCATGATCACCTGAACTCAACGGTTAGCGGTTTACTCGACACCCCTCAAACCGCCTGCTTTTTCTGGCGGCGAATGGTGGACAGGAAAACCTGGGCCTTGCTGGCCGCGGCGCTGCCCTGGGCGACCGTGTCGGCGATATCCTTGATCCCCTGGCAGCAGCCGGCGATGAAAATGCCGCGGCTGCCGCTGTCCACCGGCGACAGCTTGTAGTCCTCCTCGACGAAAAAGCCGTCCTTGTTGCAGGTCAGCCCGAGAATCTCCGCCAGCTCCTCGGCGCCCTCGTTGGGCACCAGGGCGGCGGCCACCACCACCAGGTCGGCGGCGATCTCGATCTTCTTGCCGGTCAGGGTGTCGGCCCCCTGGACCATGATCTTTTTGCCTTCCTGGAAAACCTTGGCCGCCCGGCCCCGGAGGTAAATAATCCCTTCCTCGGAAACCGACTGCTGAATAAACTGTTCGTAGCCTTTGCCGGTGGAGCGGATGTCGATGTAGAAAATGTACACCTGGCCGTCGTGAACCTTGTGCTTGTAAAGCCGGGCGTGCTTGGCGGTGTACATGCAGCAGACCTTGGAGCAGTAGGACTTGTGCAGCTCCGGGTTCCGGGAGCCGGCGCACTGGATGAAAACGATCTCCTTGGGTTCGACGCCGTCGGAGGGGCGGACCATCCGGCCGGCCGTCGGCCCCGAGGCCGACAGGTAGCGCTCGAAGGTCAGGCCGTCGATGACATCGGGCAGCCGGCCGCCGCCCAGCTCGGGCATCTTCGTTTTCCAGTCATAAACGTCGAAGCCGGTGGCGACGATGATCGCCCCTACTTCCACCTCGAAATAACTCTCCTGCTGCTCGTAGTCGATGGCGTCCACCGGGCAGACCTTGGCGCAGACGCCGCACTTGCCCTTGGTCAGGTAGCGGCAGCGGTCGGCGTCGATCACCGGCTTGTTGGGCACCGCCTGGGGGGAGAGGGTATAGATCGCCGTCATCCGGCCGGCGTCCCGCTCGAACAGGGCGTAGCTCTTGGTGGGACATTTCTGAATGCAGGTGCCGCAGCCGGTGCACTTGCTCCAGTCAACATAAGTCTTGTTCTGCCGCACCCGGACGCGGAAATTGCCCGGCTCGCCGCTCAACCCCACGACTTCGCAGCAGGTTTTCAGGGTAACATGGGGATGCTGGCCGGATTCGACGGTCCGCGGCGTCAGGGTGCACTGGGCGCAGTCCAGGGTCGGGAAAGTTTCCGAAAGCTGCAGCATGCGGCCGCCCACCGAGGGCAGGCGCTCCACCATCACCACCCGGTAGTCGGCGTTGCCCAGGTCGATGGCCGCCGTGATGCCGCAAATGCCGCCGCCGATCACCATCACCCGGCGGTCGACCGGCACGCTGTACAGATCCTCCAGGCCGCCGGCGGCCGCGCAGGCACAGGTCGCCCCGGCGCCGTCATCGGTCTGGCAAGCCGGCTGCTGCCCCTTGAGTTCCGTTACCTCACCCATCTCTATTCATCCTGTTCCGGTATCGCAGGTTAGCAGACTAGGCCAGTCCCTTCTCCCGCAGGAGCGGCAGGGGATCGATCAGGTTCCGTTCAAAACCCAGTTCGGCGGCGTCAAGCCCCAGGGCCAGGGCCAGGAGCTGGGTAAAGTAAAGGACCGGCACCGTCTGGAAGCGGGGATCACCCTTGCGGATCTCCGGCTGCCGGTCGTCGAGGTTGAAATGGCACAGGGGACAGGTGGTGATCACCAGGTCGGCGCCGTTGAGCCGGGCGTTGGCCAGGATGTCCCGGGAGCAGCGGGTGGCGGTCTCCATGGAGTGGACCACCTGGAAGGCGCCGCAGCATTCGATCTTGTAGGGGAAGTCAACCGGCTCGGCCCCCAGGGCGCGGACGAAATCCTCGAAAATGGTCGGGTTTTCCATGACATCGAGGCCGATCTCCTTCACCGGCCGCAGCAGCAGACAGCCGTAGTAGCAGGCCACCTTGAGGTCGGTCAGCGGTTTGACCACCTTTTCCCGCAGCTGCTCGAAGCCGATCTCGTCCCGGAGAACCTGCAGGTAGTGGAGCACTTCCACCTCGCCGTGGTAGTCCCGTTCGATAAAGTCGGTAATCTTCTGCCGCCGCTCCTCGTCGGTGCGCATCACCACGTTGGTGCGCTTGAGGACGTTGAAGCAGACGGAGCACAGGGTCACCAGCTGGCTGCCGCCCTGGTCCTTGGTGTCGGCCAGGATCCGCGTCGGCCCCGACATGGCGATGTGGTAGTCGTTGACCAGGGGGAAGGTGGCCCCGCAACAGGTCCAGTCCGGCAGCTCATCCAGCTCGAAACCCAGGCGCCGGCTGCATTCGCGGCCGGCATCGTCCAGCTTTTTGGCTTTCGTGTACAGGGTGCATCCGGGAAAATAAGGATATTTCATCGACAACTCCAGTCAACCGGGTTGATGGCAAAGCTCCTACAGCGGCAGGAATTTCCGGTAGCCGCTGATCATGGCGATCTGCGGCGCCCGTTCGAGGTATTCCGGGGTAAAATCGGTCACATCGACCCTGGCGGCCGCCTTCGGCTCCCGCAGGTTGAGCATCCGCAAAGCATCCATGATCCGCGAGATGTCCACCCCTTTCGGGCAGCGGGCGTGGCACATGGTGCAGGCGGCGCAGACCCACATGGAACGACAGTTTTTCACCTCGTCCGCCAGGCCAAGCTGCAGATAGCGCACCACCTGGCTCGGCAGCAGGTCCATCTCGTCCACCGACGGGCAGCCGGCGGAACAGTTGCCGCACTGGTAGCAGTTGAAAAAGTTTTCGCCGCTGATCTCGGCCACCTTGTTGATGAAATCGTCCTGCACCTGCTCGCGGGAAATCCTGGTTTTCATTTTTCTCGATCCTTGTTCGGTAAAATTTTCCGGCCGGCCGCCGCCGCGGTCAACGCTGCCGGTAGGCGGCAACCCCCTGTTCGTAGAGATCGTTGCCGTAAATGTCGTTGACCACCACCACCGGGAAATCCACCACCTCCAGGCGGCGGATGGCTTCCGGCCCCAGGTCCTCGTAGGCCACCACTTCGGCCTTCTTGATCCGCTGGGCCAGCAGGGCCCCGGCGCCGCCGACGGCGGCGAAATAGATGCCGTGGTACTTTTTGATCGCTTCCTTGACCTCGGCGCTCCGCCCCCCCTTGCCGATCATCCCTTTCAGGCCCTCGGCCAGCAGGCGGGGGGAATAGGGGTCCATGCGGTAGCTGGTGGTGGGACCGGCCGAGCCGATGGCCTGCCCCGGCTTCGCCGGCGCCGGGCCGACGAAGTAAATTACCTGGCCGGCCAGGGGGATGGGCAGCTCCCGCCCCTGGTCCAGCAGTTCCACCAGCCGTTTATGGGCCGCGTCCCGGCCGGTGTAAAGGATGCCGTTAAGCAGCACCCGGTCGCCGGCTTTCAGGCTGGCGACCACTTCCTCGGTCAACGGCGTCTGCAGACGGAGATAATCTTCCATTTCTAAAGCACCACTTCCTTGTGCCGGGCGGCATGGCACTGGATATTGATGGCCAGGGGCAGGCTGGCGATGTGACAGGGCAGCATCTTGACGTGAACGGCAAAACTGGTCACCCGGCCCCCAAGGCCCTGGGGTCCGATCCCCAGCTTGTTGATCTCGGTCAGCAATTCCTCTTCCAGCCGGGCCAGCTCCGGGTCCGGGTTGGAACTGCCAACCTCCCGCAGCAGGGCTTCCTTGGCCAGCAGGGCGGCCCGCTCGAAAGTGCCGCCGATGCCGACGCCGACAATGGTCGGCGGACAGGGATTGGCCCCGGCCTGCCTGACCCACTCTACCACCTGCTGCTTGATGCCGGCAACGCCGTCGGCCGGCTTCAGCATCACCACCTTGGACATGTTTTCGCTGCCGCCGCCCTTGGGAGCCACGGTGATCTTCAGCTGCTCGCCGGGAACGATCCGGCAGTGAATAACGGCCGGGGTGTTGTCGCCCAGGTTCTGGCGGGTAAAGGGATGACAGGAAGACTTGCGCAGGTAGCCCTCCCGGTAGCCCTGGCGCACTCCCTCGTTGACCGCCGTTTCCAGGTCGCCGCCCACCAGGTGGACGTCCTGGCCGATTTCGAGAAACACCACCGCCAGGCCGGTATCCTGGCAGATGGGCACCTGGTCCCGGGCGGCAATGGCGGCATTTTCCTGCAGCTGGGCAATGATCGTCCGGCCGGTGGGTGATTCTTCCCGGCCGGCGGCCTGCTCCAGGGCCGCCAGCATGTCGTCACCCAGGAAATAGTTGGCCTCGGCACAGAGGCGGGCCACGGCCTGGGTAACCTGCAAAACATCTATCTCACGCATGCGCTTTCCTCGTGGGAAAATTCCCGTTGACGTCCCTGATCCGAATGATTGTATACTGTATACCTAGGACTGAAAAGTCTGTCAAGCCTTTTTCTGCCGGCCGGCTAAAAAAATCAGTATTCCAGGTGCCCCACCCGCTCGAGAATTTCGAGGATGTTGGTTTCATCCCGAATGCAGACCGGGTAGGCATGGGGAAGCGGCTGGCCGTTCGCCGGCCCGGTGCCCTGGTAGTCGCTGGTGATGACCCCGGTGGGACAGTAATGCAGGCACTCCATCTCGCCGTTGCCGCAGGTGGGACAGTACTTCATCGCCTGGTCGGGGAAAACCACCACCTGGCGAATGGTGCCGCGGCCGATGAAACCAAGGACATTGGCGCCCTTGACATCCCGGCAGTAGCGCACGCAAAGGCCGCAGAGGATGCAAAAAGTCATGTTTTCCACGTAGCGGGGATTGGGCGCGGCCCCGTAGCGGTCCAGCAGCGCCCGGGGAATGTTGTCCCAGCGCTGCAGCAGCAGGTTGAGGATCGTGCGGCGGTAGTTTTTGATTTTCTCGCTCTCGGTTTCCACCACCAGGCCCTCGGCCACCGGGTAGAGACAGGAGGCCACCACCCGGGAGCGGTCTCCCTGGCGCAGCTCGACAACGCAGAGGCGGCAGGCGCCGTAGGCGTCGATCTCGGCGTGATGACAGAGGGTCGGAATAAAAATGTCGGCTTCCCGGGCCGCTTCGAGAATGCTCATCCCCTCCTGGGCCCGCACCTGCTCGCCGTTGATTACCAGATTGACTTCCGCCACGACCTTACCTCCGACAAAAGTTGGCTGATTATTGCTCCTGCTCCCCGGCCGGCGCCGCCGCCGGCAGCTGCTCGCTGCCGGAAAGCTTGGTCACGGCGCTGAATTTCGGCGGACAGACCATGAAGCAGGTATCGCACTTGGTGCACTTGTCCAGATCGATGACATGGGGCTGCTTTTTCTCGCCGCTGATGGCCCCCACCGGGCAGTTGCGCCGGCAGGCGCCGCAGCCCCGGCACTTGTTGGGATCGATGTGATAGGTCACCAGGGCCTTGCAGACATGGGCCGGGCAGCATTTTTCCTCGATGTGCAGTTCGTATTCCCGGCGGAAATATTTCAGGCTGCTGAGCACCGGGTTGGGGGCGCTCTGTCCGAGGGCGCAGAGGGAGCAGTCCTTGGTCATGGTGGCGATCTCTTCCAGCAGCTCCAGGTCGCCCGGCTGCCCCTCGCCGTTGCAGATAAGCCGCAGCAGGTGGAGCATCTGGGTAATCCCCTCCCGGCAGGGCACGCACTTGCCGCAGGACTCCTCGGCCAGGAACTCGAGAAAATACTTGGCCACGTCCACCATGCAGGTGTCCTCGTCCATGACGATCATGCCGCCGGAGCCCATCATCGACCCCGCCTGGGTGAGGGCGTCGAAATCCACCGGCAGATCGAGCATCTCCTCGGGAATGACGCCGCCGGACGGACCGCCGGTCTGCACCGCCTTGAACTTCTTGCCGCCGCGGATGCCGCCGCCGATCTTGAAAATGATGTCCCGGAGGCTGACCCCCATGGGCACTTCCACCAAGCCGGTGTTGTTGACCTTGCCCACCAGGGAGAAGATCTTGGTACCCTTGCTGCCCTCGGTGCCGATGGCGGTGAACCAGTCGGCCCCCTTGTTGATGATCAGCGGCACGTTGGCCCAGGTCTCGACGTTGTTCAGGTTGCTGGGCCGGCCGTGAACCCCGGAAATGGAGGTACGGATGTATTTCGGCCGCGGCTCGCCCACCTTGCCCTCGATGGAACTCATCAGGGCGCTGGACTCCCCGGAAACGAAAGCCCCGGCCCCCCGGTGGACCTCGATCTCGAAATCGAAGCCGCTGCCGAGGATGTCTTTGCCCAGCAGGCCGTATTCCCGCATCTGTTCCAGGGCGCGGCCAAGGTTGTCGACGGCCAGGGGATATTCCTGGCGGACGTAGATGTAGCCCAGGTGGGCACCGATGGCGTAGGCGCCGATCACCAGCCCTTCGAGGACGCTGTGGGGGTTGCCCTCCAGCAGGCTGCGGTCCATGTAGGCGCCGGGGTCGCCCTCGTCGGCGTTGACGATCACGTACTTGATGTCGCCGGGGGCGTTGCGGGTGGCGGCCCACTTGCGGCCGGCCGGAAAGCCGCCGCCGCCGCGGCCGCGCAGGTTGGCCCGGTCGACTTCGGCCAGCACCTCTTCCGGCGTCATTTCGGTCAGACATTTGGCCAGCGCCCGGTAGCCGTCCAGGGCCAGGTAATCGTCGATGTTGCAGGGATCGATGAAACGGTTGCTGCCGAAAACCAGCCGCTGCTGGTGGTGATAAAAGGGAATCTCCGATTCCTTGACCTTCTGCTCGCCGTCGGGGCCGACATAGAGCAGGCGCTCGATCACCTGGCCGCCCACCAGGGTCTGGTCGATGATCTCCGCCACGTCCTCGGGTTTGACCTTCAGGTAGCAGATCTCCTCCGGGTAAATGACCAGCACCGGCCCCTGTTCGCAGAAGCCATGGCAGCCAGTGGTGACAATCTCCACCTTGTCGGCCAGCGACCGCTGGTCAAGCTCGGCCCGGAAGGCGGCGATCACCTCCTCGCTGGCATAGGCCCGGCAACCGGTGCCGGAGCAGATGGCAATCTTGGTTTTCCCGGGATCGCGGGCGGCGACAATCTCCTGCCGCAGTTTCTCCAGGTCGGCAACCGATGCAAGTCTGGCCATCGTCAATTCATCCTCGCTTCAGGCAGTGAATTATTCGCATTTCTCGATCAGTTCGGCAATGTCGGTGGAATTGGGGTTGCTCATGTATTCCCCGTCGAGAACCATCACCGGCCCCAGGGCGCAGCAGCCCAGGCAGCTGACGGTCTTCAGGGTAAACTTCTCGTCCGCCGTGGTCTCGTCCGGCTTGATGCCCAGGGCCTCGCTGACCCGGCCCAGCAGCCGGCTGGCGCCCCGAACGTGGCAGGCGGTGCCAACGCAGACCGAGATCGAGTGCCGCCCCTGGGGCACGAGACTGAAATGCTTGTAAAAAGTGGTGACGTTGTAGATCAGGTTCAGCGGCAGTTCCAGCCGCGCGGCCACCCGTTCCAGGACCGGCCGGGGCAGCCAGCGCAGTTCATGCTGAATATCCAGGAGAATCTGGACCAGGGCTTCCTGCCTGGCCCCGTAACTATCGATGATCCGGTCAACTGTCCCGAGCATAAGCAACCCATCTCCCCTCGCCGCGGCCAAACTCCCGGGGGAACAACCGCCCCGGGCGGCTGCCCGCCCCCGGCGGGCCGCGGTCCGCAACCCTGAAAATCAGAAAAGTCCAAAAACTGTATACAAAGCCCTGATCGTTGTCAAGGGATTTCCTGCGTCAGCCGCCGGCCAGCGGGGCCGTCAGTTTCAGGTGGCTGCCGCAGCCCCGGCGGCAGTCGCCGGCCCCGAAACCGGGAGCGACGATCAGACCAGCCGTCTGCCGGTTGACCTGGCATTCCGGCAGCCGGTAGAGCCGGATCTCCTCGACCACCGCCGCCGTGCCGAGGAGGAAGTAATCGATGTGCCAGTGGCATCTTTTCCGCCGCCGCAGGTGGCGGGCCAGCCGGGCCGCCATCCCCCGCCGGGCGCTGCCGGTGTAGCGGTAGCAGCCGGCGGCAAAGTGAAAACGGCCCAGCTTTCCCACCTCGACCGCCGCGGCCGCCGGCAGGCGGATGAGCAGCTGGTAGGTGGGATAGCGGCCGTCGGCCAGCGCCTGCCGCTGCCCGGCGGCGAGGCCGGCGGGAAAGGCGGCCAGCCGGTCAATGACCAGGCAATCCATGTCCGCAACCAGGAGCAAGCAAAAGGCCGTTCCCGGGAACCCGGGAACGGCCTGCTGACAAAGCTTTAGGCCGGCAAACCGGAAATCTCCGGCGGCACTTCCGCCTTTTCCGGCCAGTCGGCGGGAATCTTTTGATCCGGCCGCTCGCCGTTCTTTTCTTTCATGATCGGCAGCTTGGGACGCTTGAAATCCTCCCGCGGTTCCTTGGGGATCCGGCCGTTGAGAATCGCTTCCGAGCGCAGGCGCCGGCCGATGGTCTTTTCCATCATCGTGCCCAGCTCGAGGATGCGGTCGACGTTGACCCCGGTCTCGATGCCCATCTCGTCCAGCATGACGCACATGTCTTCCATGCAGGCCAGGCCGACAACGTTGGGATCCTTGTAGTAGTAAGAACCCGTACCCGGCACCGGCACCCGGTCGAGGAAGTTGGCCGGCTGGCCGCCGGTGCCTCCCAAGGTGCCCTCGAAGATGGTGATCCCCGCCTGCAGGGCCGCCAGCACGTTGGCCATGCCCCAGCCGCGGGTGACGTGGAAGTGGGCCACGTGCAGGTCGGTATTGGGCAGGGCGTCGAGGATCATGGAGAAATAGCGGTAGACCTTGTCGGGCGGCGCCGAGCCGTCGTGGTCGGCATGCTCGATGTCATCGGCGCCGATGCTCAGCCAGCGCTTGGTGAACTCCAGGGCGTCCTCGAAGCGGGTGGGCCCGGAGATCGGGCTGCCCCAGATGGTGCTGACGGTGCCGCACATCTTGATGCCGGCGTCCTTGCACTTTTTGATGCAGCGCTCGGCCTCTTTCCAGTAAGCCGGCAGGGTGGTGCCGGAATTGGCGAAATGGTGCTGTTCATCGGTGGACACCATCATCAGCACCCGGTCGGGACCGTAGCCCTTTTCCTTCAGCTCGATGGCCCGGTCGACGGCGCTTTCCCGGATGGTGATGCAGGTCCACTCGATGTTGCTGTGGTCGATGCCCCGCTTGGCCAGCCGCTTCTTGAAAATATCGCTGTGCACGCCCTTGAGCACCTCTTCGGCGTCGCGGAACTGGGGCATGATCCGGGGGTTGCCCAGGTTGGTGACTTCCATCCGGGTCATGCCGGCAAAGGCCAGCTCCTGGAGATAGTAAATTTTCGCCGCCGTGGGGATGAACACCTCCTCGTGCTGGAAACCGTCCCGCACGGTGATGTCGCCCAGGGTGACTTTCTTCGGCATCCGGGGAAAGACTTTGAAAAGATCGTACTCAGACATAGGCAGCTCCTCCATTTTTACTTTAGCTTTTCAGGTTAACATTTTATTTTTATTAGTTACTTTTCAAATTATTCCCCGGTAAAAACCGGCGGGCGCTTCTCCCGGAAGGCCTGCAGGCCCTCGAGGCGGTCCTTGGTAGGAATGGTCACCGCGTAGCAGTTGGACTCCAGGGCCAGGCCCGAGGCCAGGTCGATCTCGCTGCCGTAATTGATGGCGTACTTGGCCATTTCCAGGGCCACGGGAGCGTTGCGCTTGATCTTGGCCGCCATGGCCATGGCTTCCTCCAGCAGCTGCCCCTCGGCGGCCACCTGGTTCACCAGGCCGATCTGCAGGGCCTCCGGCGCCTTGACCCGCTTGGCCAGGAAAATCAACTCCTTGGCCTTGCCCTTGCCCACCAGCCGGGCCAGGCGCTGGGTGCCGCCGGCCCCGGGAATGATTCCCAGGCTGGTTTCCGTCAGGCCCATCACCGCGGTGGGGGCGGCAATCCGGATGTCGGCGGCCATGGCCAGCTCGGTGCCGCCGCCGAAAGCAAAACCGTTGACCGCGGCGATCACCGGCTTCGGCAGGTTCTCCACCATGGTAAAGGTGTTGCGAATGTTGTAGATGTATTCCTTGACCTCCACCGGCGACATGGTGGCCCGCTCTTTCAGGTCGGCCCCGGAGCAGAAGGCCTTCTCGCCGGCGCCGGTAATCACCACCACCCGCACGTCCCGGTCGAAGCTGATCTCCTTGACGGTGGCGGCCAGGGCCGCCAGCAGTTCCCGGTTCAGCGAGTTCATGCTTTCCGGACGGTTGAGGGTCAACAGCAGCACGCCGTCCCGGTTCTCGGTCAAAATCGTCTGGCTCATGTCACTTTCCTCGTTCCTTAAGTAAATTTAAGTAAATTTCGTTAATTCGTTGTTAGGATTCGTTTCAGCATTGCTTTTTTCAATGACGGCAGCCGTCCCAGAAAGCGGCCATGTGACTGGCCGCCGCGGGCACCACCTGCCGCAGTTCGTCCAGGGTCCGCCGCAGGGCCGCCAGGTCGATGCCGGTTGCCACGTCCATGGCCGCCAGGCAGGCCGCCAGGTCCTCGGTGGCCAGGTTGCCGGCCGCTCCGGGAGCGAACGGACAGCCGCCAAGACCGCCGAGGGCGGCGTCGAAGCGGCGAATGCCGGCCTGCATCCCGGCCATCACCCCAGCCAGGGCCCGGCCGCAGGTGTCGTGCAGGTGCAGGCCGAGATCAACCTCGGCCCCGGCGTCCCGCACCTGGCAGACCACCCGGTAGACCTGGGACGGCGTCGCCACCCCCCAGGTATCGCAGAGGGTGATCTCCTCGATGCCCAGGCCGCGCAGCTTCCCCAGCAGCCAGATGACCCGCTCTATCGGCACTTCCCCCTCGAAGGGGCAGCCGAAAACGTTGGAAATCGAGGCCCGCACCGCCATGCCGGCCGGCAGCCGCGCCATCATGGCGGCAAAATCGGCCAGGCTCTCCCCGATGCTCCGCCCCAGGTTTTCCCGGTTGTGGGTCTCGCTGGCCGAGATGAAAAACACCGCTTTGTCGACCCCGGCCGCCGCCGCCTGCGCCAGGCCGCGCTCGTTGGGCACCAGGGCGGCGAAAGTCACCGCCGGCGACCGCTGGAGGCCGGCAAAAACGGCCGCCGCGTCCCGCAGCTGCGGAATCGCCCGGGGGCTGACGAAAGAGCTGACCTCAATTTCCCGGAAACCGCAGCCGGCCAAAGAGTTGACCAAGGCGATTTTCCTATTGGTGGCAATGAAATCGGGCAGGTTCTGCCAGCCGTCCCGGGGGCCGACCTCGACAATCTCCACCCGCCGGGGCAAGGCCGAAAAAGGCAACTTCCCTACCCCAGCAGCCGGGAAATGACGATGCGCTGGACCTCGGAAGTCCCCTCGCCGATGTCAAGGAGCTTCTGGTCGCGGTAGAATCGTTCGACGTCGTACTCTTTCATCAGGCCGTAGCCGCCGTGGATCTGCACCGCCTGGTTGACCACCCGCCCCATGGTTTCCGAGCAGTAGAGCTTGGCCATGGCCGCTTCCTTGGAGAAGGGCCGGTTGTTGTCCCGCAGCCAGCAGGCCTTGTAAAGCAGGTTGCGGGCCAGCTCGATCTCCATGGCCATGTCGGCCAGTTTGAACTGGGTAATCTGGAAATCGAAGATCGGGCGGCCGAACTGGATGCGCTCGTGGGCGTAGCGATAAGCTTTTTCAAAAGCCCCCTGGGCGCCGCCCAGACCCATGGCGCCGATGCTCAACCGGCCGCCGTCCAGGGTGGCCAGCATGGTGTGGAAGCCGTTCCCCTGTTCGCCGAGCAGGTTCTCCTTGGGCACCCGGCAGTCGGTGAAATAGATCTCGGTGGTGTTGGAGGCCCGCCACATCATCTTTTTGTGCATCGGCCGGCAGTCCAGACCCTTGGCGTCGGCCGGCACCAGGATGCAGCTCAGCTCCGGACGGCCGTCCGGCCGGGTGCCGGTCACCGCCTGGACGATGATCACCCCGGTAATCGGAGTCGAAGCGTTGGTGATGAAGATTTTTGAACCGTTGATCACCCACTCGTCGCCGTCGAGAACGGCGTTGGTCTTGGAGTTGCCGGCATCGGAGCCGGCGTTGGGCTCCGTCAGGCCGAAGGCCGCCAGCATCTCGCCGGAGCAGAGGGGCGGCAGCCATTTCTTCTTCTGTTCGTCGTTGCCGAAATAATAGATCGGGCCGATGCCAAGGGAGTTGCCGGCCGCCACCGTGGCCGCCTGGGAGCCGTCCACCCGGGCGATCTCCTCGACGGCAATGATGTAGGAGACATAATCCAGACCGGAACCGCCGTATTCCGGCGACACGAACATGCCGAACAGGCCGAGGTCGGCCATCTTCCGGGTCAGCTCAAGGGAAAACTCCTCTTTTTCGTCCAGTTCCTGCGCCACCGGCGCAATCTCCTTTTCCGCGAAGGACCGGACGCTCTTCCGCAGAATTTCCTGTTCCTCGCTCAGATCGAAAGACAATGCCATTGGGAAACCCCTTTCTTTTAACACTTTACGTTAACTGTTGAAACAGGGAGAAAAAAAAGCACTCAGTCCTAAAATCGATATATCATTTGACCCTCCATGTCAACGAAAAAGAAGGACAAATTCCCGCTTGATTATTGGGAATTTGATATGTTAGGTAAAAGCGGCAGACGGCGGCGGCCCGTGCCGCGGCCGACTGTCGCGCGGGCATTATACAACCATTTTTTACCGGTGGAGGCCAGATAATGTGTCAATCCAATGCCTATCTGATTGCCAAGGACGGCCAGGAGAAAATGATCATGGAAGACGTCTCCCTGATCACCCCCCAGGAGGACGGCCAGCTGGTGCTGACCGGCCTCTTCGGCGACCAGCTGACCCTGAAAGCCAGCATCAAGGAGATGGATCTGCTGAAGCATAAAATCTATCTCCAGGAGGAATAGGGCCGCCGTCAGCCGGCGGGTGGGCAGTGCTCCAGACGCAGGCGGTTCACGTGGTGATGGGCCAGGCGGGTGACCTCCGGCAGGCGGTAGCGGCTGACCAGCTGCAGCACCAGGTCGGCGGCGCTTTCCAGGCCGACCCGGTGCCCGGGAGACACAAAAACCGGCTTGACGTCCCGCCGGGTCCGCAGCACGGTGCCGATCCGACGGCCGGCGTCGTCGACCAGGGGCGAGCGGCAGCCCTTGGCAACGCCCGGCATGGTGTATTTGCCGATCAGCCGCGACTTGGCGCAGCCGATGGTCGGCAGATCGAAAAGCACCCCCAAATGGGCCGCCAGTCCCAGGCCCCGGGGATGGGCGATTCCCTGGCCGTCGCAGACCAGCAGGTCGGGCCAATGGCGCAGGCGCTCGAGAATCGCCGTCATCGCCGGCCCCTCCCGGAAAGTCAGCAGCCCGGGGATGTAGGGAAAGGCAGCCGGCCGGACCTCTTCCCCTATTTCCAGAAGCCGCAGCTCCGGCCAGGAAAAAACCAGCACGGCGGCAAACAGCAGGTTGCGGCGCCGCTCGTAGGAGAGGTCGGCCCCGGCCACCGTCCGCAGCGGCCGGTGAAAACGGTCGGTCAGCACCAGCCGCCGCCGGAGATCCTCCTGGATGCCGACCGCTTCCCGGTAAGCCGGCGACCATGAATGCCTGACCAGCTGCCGGCTGCCGGCGGTCGCTGCCATCCCCTGTCCTCCCTTCTCCCGTGCTTTCCCCGTTGCTTGCCACGCATTTTGCTCCTTGTCAAGCCCAGGGAAAACTGCTATAGCCGAATCTGGCGAACCGCTGATACTCAACTCGGCGCCGAGGTCCCGGCCCCGGCGTCCCGCGCATACGATCCAAGGAGTCAAGCCCGTGAAATCACTCAGCATCTCCCGCAGCTCAACCCCCAAAGACATCCCGACCCCGGACAATCTCGGCTTCGGCCGCCTGTTCAGCGACCACATGCTGGTCATGGACTACAACCAGGAGCAGGGCTGGCACCATCCCCGCATCGAGCCCTACGCCCCCTTCTGCGTCGAGCCGGCGATGATGGTCTTCCATTACGGCCAGGCAATCTTCGAAGGCATGAAAGCCTTTCGGCAGCAGGACGGCGGCATCGCCGTTTTCCGGCCTCTCGACCACTTCCGCCGCTTCAACCACTCCGCCGACCGGCTGTGCATTCCCCGTCTCGACCCGGGCGAGCTGCTGGCCTTCCTGCGGGAACTGCTGCGCCTCGACCAGCAGTGGGTCCCGGACGCCCAGGGCACCGCCCTGTATATCCGGCCCTTTGTCATCGCCACCGACAATTTCCTCGGGGTGAGGCCCTCGAACACCTACCGGTTTTTCATCATCCTTTCCCCGGTGGGCGCCTACTACGCCGAGGGATTCAACCCGGTAAAAATTCTCGTGGAAGACGAGTACGTGCGGGCGGCCCAGGGCGGCATCGGCGACATCAAGGCCCCGGGCAACTACGCCGCCAGCCTGCTGGCGGCCCGCAAGGCCCAGCAGGAAGGCTACACCCAGGTTCTCTGGCTGGACGCCAAGGAGCTCAAAATGCTGGAAGAGGTCGGCACCATGAACATCATGGTGAAAATCAGGGGCAAGGTTTACACCCCGCCCCTGACCGGCAGCATTTTGCCGGGCATCACCCGCCAGTCGGTGCTCACCATTCTCCACGAGTGGGGCATTCCCGCCGTCGAGGAAAGCCTCAGCATTGACGAGCTGATGGCGGCCGCCGCCAGCGGCGACCTGGAGGAGATGTTCGGCACCGGCACGGCGGCGGTCATTTCGCCGGTGGGCAAGCTGCGCTACCGGGACCAGGAACTGCTGATCAACGACGGCCGGGTGGGCGAGCTGTCCCAGCGGCTGTTCGACCACATCACCGGCATCCAGTACGGTCTGCTGCCGGACACCCACGGCTGGCTGGAGAAAGTCGCCGTCGATTGATGCCGGAGCTGCCAGTCACCGCCCTGGTCAATCTCGGCTGCCCCAAGAACCAGGTTGATGCCGAGCAGCTCCTGCAGCTGCTCACCGAGGCCGGCTTTCCCCTGACCACCGACCAGGCGGCCGCCGAAGTCATTATCGTCAACACCTGCGCTTTTATCCAACCGGCGGTGGAGGAATCGCTGGAGGCCATCCTGGAGGCAGCCGGCCACAAGGAAACCGGCGCCTGCCGCTGCCTGGTGGTCATGGGCTGTCTGCCGCCGCGCTACCGGCAGCGCCTGGCGGTCGAAATCCCGGAGATCGACCTGCTGGTGGCCACCTCCGCCTTCACCCGGCTGCCGGCCATCCTCAAGCAATGGCACCGGGGCGGGCCGGTGGAAAAATTCCACCTGGAACCGCCGGCCTACCGGGAGACGGGCCTGCTGCCGCAGCTTACCTGCCAATCATTCAGCGCCTACCTGAAAATCGCCGAAGGCTGCGACAACCGCTGCGCCTACTGCCTGATCCCCAGTCTCCGGGGCAAACAGGTCAGTTTCCCGCCGGCATTGCTGGCGGAAAAGGCGGCGGCCATGGCCGCCGCCGGCGTCCGGGAGCTGAACCTGGTCGCCCAGGACCTGACCGCCTACGGCCGCGACCTGCCCGGCCAGCCGACGCTGGCCCAGCTGCTGCGGCGCCTGCTGGCGATCGAGGAACTGGCGTGGCTGCGGCTGCTCTACGCCTACCCGGGCAAGATCAGCGACGAGCTGGTGGAGCTGCTGGCCGGCGAGGAAAAGCTCTGCCCCTACCTTGACCTGCCGATCCAGCACATCAGCGCCACGGTGCTGCGGCGGATGCAACGGCACGACCCGCCGGCGAAAATCCGGGCGGTGATCGAGCGCCTGCGCTCCCTGCCCCGGACGGTACACCTGCGCAGCACGGTGATCGTCGGCTTTCCGGGAGAAACCGAGGCTGACTTTCGCCAGCTGCTGGATTTCGTCGCCGAGGGACATTTCACCTACCTGGGCTGCTTCGCCTACTGGCCGGAGCCCGGCACCCCGGCGGCCTCCCTGGCGGACCAGGTTCCCGAGCAGGTGAAATTCGAGCGCTACCAGCAGATCATCGACTGCCAGCGGCAGGTCACCCGGCGGCACCTGCAGGTCTACCGGCAGCGGGAAATTCCCCTGCTGGTGGAGGGCAAAAGCCCGGAGACCGAGCTGCTCCTCCAGGCCCGGGCACCCTTCCAGGCCCCGGAAATCGACGGCGTCACCTACGTCACCGAGGGTTTCGCCCAGCCGGGCACGATCCTCACCGGCCGGATCGACGAAATCCATGACTACGATCTTTTCGCCTCCCTGGAACCGGCCGCCCGGCCCTGACTGAGAGGTCGGCAGCAATGGCCAACTTCTATTTCACCAGCCAGATAACCGGAACGCAGGCCACCTTCACCCGGGAAGAGTTTCACCATGCCGTCAGGGTCATGCGCCGCCAGGTGGGCGACCGGATCCGCTTCCTTGACGGCCGCGGCGGCCTCTACCGGGGCCTGATCACCGAGATCGACCATCACGGCGAGCTTTTCCGGGTGGAGATCGAGGAGCGCCGCCAGCGGCAGCCCCGACAGCCCCGGCTGACCCTGGCCGTGGCCCTGCCGCGGCGGAAAAAGCTGCATTTCATCATCCAGAAGGCCACCGAACTGGGCGTCAGCGACTTTATCCCCCTTTACAGCGACCGCTCCTGCGTCCGCCCCTTCGCCCCGGCGGCGGCGGCCAAAAAGACGGCCCAGTGGCAGAAGATTGCCCTCGAGGCCGCCAAGCAGTGCGGCAACCCCTGCCTGCCGGTCATTCACCCGCCCCTTCCCCTGGCGGAACTGCCGGCCGGCGGCGCGGCCGCGGGCGGCCGGCGGCTGTTCCTCCACCCCGGAGCCCCAACCGGCTTCGATTCCCTGGCCGAAATCCGGGAACGCCCGGCACGGCTGACCATCGCCGTCGGTCCCGAGGGGGGCTTCACCGCCGCGGAAGCGGAGTACCTGACCGCCGGCGGTTTCACCGCCGTCAGCCTGGGGGACAACATCCTGCGGCTGGAGACCGCCGTCGTGGCCGCCGTTGTCATCTGCCAGTACCTGGGCGGCCATCTCAGCCCGGAACCTGCCGGTTAGCAGTTCGCCGCCGGCACGGTTTTCCGCGCTTGCCGGCACTCGCCCGCCGGTTTTCCCCCGGCCCGGGAGATGAAAGTTGTCAAACTCACCCTGCCGGACGCCAGCAAGGCAACTTTGGCCCTGCCATCACCGGGAAAAATTCCGGCGGTTCACGAGGTCGCTCCGGGAAACCACGCCGGATGCTTGCCGATCCCCGACCCGCAAAAAAGCCTCAAGAATTGGGACAAAATTGACGATGGCAAAGTGAAGCCGGGCGGCGGTCATGGCCGCCGGCAAACTTTCCCCATGGTCGGGTTGCGAGGTCTGTCATGAAATGTCCCAAGTGTGGCTATACCAGTTTCGATTACCTGAGCAGCTGCAGCAAATGCGGCCAGAGCCTGGACGAGAGCCGGAAAATGCTCAACCTGCTGTTCGGCAAACCAACTCTTTTTACCGTTGCCGAACAGCCGCCGGAGGCCGCCCTGGTCGGCGGTGAAGACCCGGCGGCGGCCGGCGGAAGCGAAGAGCCGCCCGCCGAAGTCGAGGAAAAAGCCGAGGAAGAAATGGCAACAACGCCGGCAGCCGACGACGAAGCGGCAAAGGAGTCGCCGCTGCTGGCGGCGGGCCTGGGCACCATGGACCTGCTGGCCGACGACGCCGGCGAAATGCAGCTGGAAAACCTGGCGGCGCCGCAGCCAGTAACCCTGGACCCCGCCACCGGTGACGAGGAAGCAGCCGCCGGCGACAGCGGGGAAGCGGCGGCGGGCGGCGAGGAAGAACACGACGATTTCCTCGATCTCAACATCGATCTCAACGAGGATTTCAGCACCGAAGCGGCGGCGGAGGACAGCGGCGGCGAAAAAGTCATCGAGCTGCAGGAAGATCAGATTTTCGACCTGGAGCTGGAACTGGACAGCGAAGCCGCCGAACTGGAAAAGACGCTCGAGCGGTAATTTCCCCGAGCCGGCCCGGCGCCGGCAAGTCCAACATAAAAACGGCGGTCCCCGGGACCGCCGTTTTCACTTGCTGATAAACGTCTTTGTTATTTCTTTGGCTTTTTGGGGGCGGCTGGCGGCGCCGGCCGGGTCTGGCGGCCGGTGGGCAGACCGATGTTGATCGCCTTCTCAAAGCCTTCGGCGATGGCGGTGATGTTCATGTTCTCCGGCACTATCTGCCAGTTGGCGATGCCCTTGCCCAGGGCCTCGGCGATCTTCATCCGCATGTAACGCTCGCCGCCGGCCCCGTCGTAAGCCTCCATCTCCCAGCGCTTGGTCTCGGCCTTGGCCTTCCCCAGCGCCATGATCCCGGCCGCCTCCATCTTGCTGGCTTCCATGCTGTTCTTGGCTTCCTGCACCTTGGCTTCCGAGGCCAGGACCACCCGCCTTTTCGCCGCCTCGGCCTTCTGGATCTCGGCCATCTTGTAACCCTTGGCCTCTTCCTCCATCTTCCGGGCCGCTTCGATGGCCGCCAGCGTCTTGTTGCGGCTGATCTCGACATCCTTGGCGGAAAGGGTTTTTTCCGTCAGCTTGGCGACGATCTCCTTGCTGAAAACGAACTTCTTGAACTCGATGGAGGTTACTTCCAGGCCCCGGCGGTTGAGTTCCTGGTTCATCCCCTTGACCGCCATGGAGATGATTTCCTCCTTGACCTTGCCGGAAAAGATGTCCTCGACCTCGAAATAGCCGGACTTGTTGCGGATCACCGACCGGGCGGTGTTGCGGATCAGGCTGACGACATCCTTGGGGGCAATGGTGCTGACGAACAGGTCGGCCTGGTCGGGAATGACCCGGTACCAGATGCTGACGTCGGCGTGGACGATCTCGCTGTCCTTGGTTTCCAGCTTGACACTGTCAAACTCGCCCTCCTGCCCCTGCTGGCCGCCGTTCACCAGCTCGAGGTTGGACTCGGAAATGTCGACGATAATGATCCGCTGGGTCAAGGGATCAAAACCGGAAAGGAACCAGAGATATTTACCGGGAGGCAGCTCATCCTTCTGGACCCCGCGGTGCTTGCCGTAGAGATTCACCAGGACCCCGCGCTGGTTGGCCTTCACCTCCGGGGAAAAATAGACCGCCGCGTTCACCCCGAGAAAAACCAGGAGGCCAAGGACCACCAGGCCCGACAGTTTAGCCAAATGCTTCATCTACTCTGCACTCCCTGCGGAACGGCAACCGAGAACATCACCGTCCCCGCGATAGAGGTTTTCACTCGCCTCAATCAGCTAAAATCTTCGGGAAACTTAGCAAAATCCCTTGTCCCCCGTCAATAAAAAACTCGCCGGCCGGGGGAGTAGACGCCGGACGCCTCAATCCAGCCGGCCCTTCCCTTCCCGGATGATTTCCGGCGGCGAGGTGGTCAGGTCGATGATGGTGGACGATTCGGAAAAAACATCGCCGCCGTCGAAGAGGAAGGCCGCTTCGTGCTTGAAGCGGGCGGTCAGCCCGGCAACCGTGCCGATCACCTGGCCGTCGTTGTCCCGGGCGCTGACTCCCAGGAGAGCGCTGCCGAGGGCGGCGATCAGCGCGTGGCACGCCTTGTGGTCGGGTACCCGGATGCCCACCGTCCGCCTCTTGGTCATCACCATTTTCGGCACTTGGCGGGAAGCCGGCAGGATGAAGGTGTATGGGCCGGGAATCAGGCTTTTCATGAAGCGGTAGGCCTGGTTGTCCACCACGGCATAACGGCTGATGTCGGTGAGGTCGGCGCAGAAAAGGGTAAACTGCTTCTGTTTCTTGCCGGTCTTCAAAGCATAGAGCCGCTGGATGGCCCGCTTGGCATCGATGGAACAGACCACCGTGTAGTTGGTGTCGGTGGGCACGATCACCAGCTCGCCGGCCTCCAAGGCGGCCACCGCCTGCCTGAGCAGGCGTTCCCGGGGCAGATCGTTATAGAGGGTAACGGTTATCATCTTCTGTGGGCGGCCTCCCGGCGGCGGGGTTTACAGGCTCTTCTTCCCGTCCTTGCCGGCGTCCGGCTCGGCCGGCTTCGCCGGTTCCTTCTCCTGGGTTCCCCAGGGAAAGTCCCGGCGCAGTTCCTCGATGCGGCGCTGCAGGTCGGGCAGAATCTCATTCTCGATCTTCTGCTTGTATTCCTCCCCTTCCCGCAGCAGCTCCTCCAGGGCCTCTTTCATCGACCGCTTCAGCTCCTGGTAATCATCAGACTGGGGCAGGCCCCGCAATTCCTCGAAAAAACGCTGAAAAGTCTCGCTCAGCTTTTCCGACGACCGGCGGATCATCTCCTGGTTCTTCTGCAGGTAGTAATCGAGGCTGCTGTAGCCGCGCACCGTTTCCCCTTCCCGGATGGGCACCGGGGCCACGTTTTTCTCCTTCTTGATCATGATCGCTTTTTTCCCCGGCTGTTCCGGGTCGTCGTCAAGAATGAAAACGTAGGTTTTCGAAGCGGCCGCCCGCTGGGCGTCCCGGATCACCACCAGCACCAGGAAGTCGCCGTCGGCGCGGACCCGGATCGACTTGACGCTGCCCACCGGGTAGTCCTTGAAATACACCCGGGCCCCTTCCTGCAGGCCTTCAATGTCCTTGAAATGGATATTGAACTGCAGGTCATCCGCCATCAGGTGGCAGGCGCCCAGGAAACCCAGGGCCAGGAACATCAGCACCAGGGCCAGTTTCTCCAGCTTTTTCATTTTTTATCCTCCCGGCCCTTGGGCGGCGCCGCTCCGTCCGCCTCCGGCTCCTCCCCGGCGGCCTCTTTTGGCCGGCGGCCGAAGATCCGGGCGATGATGATGCTGAACTCGTAGAGAATCAGCAGCGGCCCGGCCATCATCAGCTGGCTGGCCACGTCCGGGGGCGTCAGGACGGCGGAAATGACGAAAATCCCCAGGAAGGCATACTTGCGCTGCCGGGAAAGCATCTGGGCGTTGATCAGGCCGATGCGGGCCAGGAACATGGTGAACACCGGCAGCTCGAAAATCACCCCGAAGGCAAAAAGCATGCGCACGGAAAAGGAGAAATACTCCTTCACCGAGGGCATCGGCCGGATGAAATCGGTGGCAAAGCCAACGAAAAAGGAAAAACCGAAAGGAAAAACGACGTAATAGCCAAAAAGCGCCCCGCCGACAAAAAAGATGGTTGAGAAAAGCACGAAAGGGATGACGTACTTTTTCTCCTCGGCGTAGAGCCCCGGGGCGACGAACTTCCAGATCTCGTAGAGAATGACCGGGGCGGCGGCGAAAACGGCCGCCACCAGGGCCACCTTGAGATAGGTGAAAAAGGCTTCCGGCAGACCGGTGAAAATCAGTCCCTGCTCCGGCGGCATCACCTTGAGCAGCGGCGCCATCAGCAGCTGGAAAAGATCCTTGGAAAAGTAGTAAGTGACGCAGAAGGCCACCCCCACGGCCACGGCACAGACGATCAGGCGGCGCCGCAGCTCTTCCAGGTGCTCGGTGAGGGTCATCTCCCGGTCGTCAGACACCGCTGTCTTTTTCTTTTCCGTCTTGCCCATCAGCGTCGGTCTTCGGCTGCTCGCCGGCCGCCGGCTCCGGGGCCGGGGCCGGAACCGGGGTAATCCTAGCCACCTCCTGCTTGCGGGCCGCCGCCTCGGCGTCGACGCCGCCGCTGCCGCGGTCATCCTGATAGATGGTTTCTTTCAGATCCTCCGTCGCCCGGCGAAACTCCGCCAGGCCCCGGCCCAGGCTCTTGGCCAGTTCCGGCAGCTTCTGCGGCCCGATAACCACCAGGGCCACCACCAGGATCAACAGCAGTTCAGGCAGGCCAATACCAAACATGATTTCCTCCCTTGCTCCGGGTCGGCGGGACACGCGGCAACCACCCCGCCCGTACGGCCCGACAATTCCATACGTCTATAATGATTACCGCGGTTAATGTCAAATATTATCCCGCCGCCGGCCGGCATAACATTTGACAAGCAAACCAAAGTCC
>JAFDMG010000128.1 GCA_019306045.1 Deltaproteobacteria bacterium
CGGCCAGTTCGGCCGCCGTCAGGCCGTCGCCGGCGGCCGCCAGGGCCGCCCCCAGCGCTGCCGGAACCGCCGCTTTTTTCCGCCCCCGGCCAGCCGGCGGCTGCTCGCCGCTCAGACGGTACAGCTGTCGCTGGCGGTATTTCAGGCCGCCGGGCAGGATGGCGTGCAGGGCGACGCCCAGGGGTGTCTGGTAGTAGGCCGCCGCCCGGCGGTAGAACTGGAGATCGGCGGCGCTGAACAACGGCTGCTCATCGACAACGTCATCCACCACTTCCAGCTGTCGTTCGCCGGCCGCTGCCGGCCGCCGCCGGCTGAGTCCCACCAGGAAACCGCTCGCCGGCCGGCCGCGGAAAGGCACCAGCACCCGCTTGCCCACCCGGGCCCGCACCTGCAGGCCGGCATCGACGATCTCGTAGGTAAACGAGGTCTCCAGCGGCACATCAATCGCCACCTGGGCGTACAAAACCATGCGCAATCAACCTTGGCCGTTGCCGGCCGGACGCAAAGCCGTCACTTAAACTTGCAATCCGAACAACTATACGTTATTTTGAATAATGAATAAGCTAAACCAACAACCCGGGCGCTATCCTAACAAAACTTTTCCCGGGAAATAAAGGAGAAAAGCATCGATCATGGCTGAAACCGAACACACCCTGGCGGTTTTCATCGATTTCGAGAACCTGGCCCTGGGGTTCAAAAATAGAAAGAAAAACGGCTTCAACGTGCACACCGTCCTCGACCGGCTGGTGGAAAAAGGCAAGGTAATCGCCAAGAAAGCCTATGCCGACTGGAGTTCCTATCCCCAGTACAAGCAGCAGCTGCACACTGCGGCCATCGAAATGGTGGAGATCCCCAAGCGGGGAATGACCGGCAAGAACTCGGCCGACATCCGGCTGTGCGTCGATGCCATGGACATGTCCTATTCCAAGGAACACATCGACACTTTCGTCATCGTCTCCGGCGACAGTGATTTTTCCCCCTTAGTTTCCAAGTTGAAGGAAAACGGCAAGCACGTCATCGGCATCGGCATGCACGAAAGCACCTCGCCGCTGCTGAGCGACAACTGCGACGAGTTCATCTTTTACGAGGACCTGCTCCAGGTGGCGGCCATGACCCCCCCGAAAATCAGCGCCGACCTGCCGGAAGACAAGCGCCGGGCCTTCGAACTGCTTTTCGAGGCGATTACCGCCTTGATGCGGGAAAACAAGGAGATTCTCTGGTCGTCGATGGTCAAGCAGACGATGCAGCGCAAAAGGCCGTCTTTCAATGAGTCCTCGCTGGGCTACCGTTCTTTCAGTGAAATGCTAAAAGACGCCGAGAAACAGGGTTACCTGCAGCTGCGCAAGGACGCCAAAAGCGGCACCCTGATCGTCGAAGGTTTCGCCAAGTAGCATTTGCCGCCGGCTGTCCCCCTTTCCGGTGTCGACGACCCCGCCGCGTTAGCGCTCGCGGCGGCAACCGGTGGAGGTGAGCCATGAACAGCAAACTGCCGATCAAACAACTGCTCCATACCTTTGCCAGCCAGGCGGCGGTCGAACCGGTGGCAGTGGTTTTCTGGGACGGCGAGCGGCGCCGCTACGGCCGGAAAGACGGGCCGCCGGTGTGCACCGTCCATTTCAAAACCCGCAAGGCCCTGCAGCAGACCCTTTTCCAGGGCTCCCTGGGTTTCGGCGAAGCCTACACCACCGGCGAAGTCGAGGTGGAAGGCGATCTGCAGCAGCTGATCAGGATGAGCCTCAACCCCGGCTACGACAGCTGCCTGGCCAACGGCACCCTCGACAAAATCAGGCCGATCCTCGGCTGCTTCACCAACCTCAATTCCATCAAGGGGGCCCGGCGGGCCATCTCCTTCCACTACGACCGCGGCAACGATTTCTACCAGGAATGGCTGGACCGGAGCATGACCTATTCCTGCGCCTACTTCCGCCGCGAGGACAACTCCCTGGAACAGGCCCAGGCCGACAAGTATGAACATATCTGCCGCAAGCTGCTGCTCAAGCCGGGGGAGAAGCTGATCGACATCGGCTGCGGCTGGGGCGGCATGCTGATCTACGCCGCCCGCCACTACCAGATTGCCGGCGAAGGCTACACCCTGTCCCGCAACCAGCTGGAGTTCGCCCGGCGGCGGGCCGCCGAGCTTGGCGTTGGCGACCGGCTGCAATTCCACCTGCGGGACTACCGCGAGGCCACCGGGGTTTTCGACAAGTTCGTCTCCATCGGCATGTTTGAACACGTGGGCAGCAAGTATTACGCCGACTTTTTTGCCATGACCCGCCGCCTGCTGCGGCCGGGGGGCATCGGCGTACTGCACACCATCGGCAAGAACGACGGCTCCCCTACCGACCCATGGATCACCACCTACATCTTTCCCGGCGGCGAGCTGCCCCAGCTTTACGACATCTGCCGCCACCTGGGACGCCAAAACCTGCAGCTCGTCGACCTGGAAAACCTGCGCCGCCACTATTACCTCACCCTCCAGCACTGGATCGACCGGTTCGAGAGCCGGCTCGACCGCATCCGCCAGCGGCTGCAGACCAGCAGGGAAGAGGCGGACCAGTTCATCCGCTGCTGGCGGCTCTACCTCAACGGCAGCGCCGTCAATTTCCTCCATGGCGACCTCAACCTTTACCAGTTGACATTTACCAGGGGATTGGTTAATGACCTGCCATTGACCCGGGAGCACCTTTACCGCTGAACCGGTAAGCGGCGCCCCCCGGCAGCGGCCGGATGGCCGGCAGCGGTTCCGGACCCCGGGGGCGGGCGGAACGGCGGCTTGCCGCCGGCCGCCAGGCAAGGCAGGGACAGACCATGCTGTTGATGATCGACAACTACGATTCCTTTACCTATAATATTGTCCAGTATTTCGGCATCCTCGGGGAGGAGGTGGAGGTCTACCGCAACGACGCCATCACGGTCGCCGAAATCGCTGCCCGGAAGCCGACGCGGCTGGTAATCTCCCCGGGGCCCTGTACACCCGCCGAGGCCGGCGTCTCCGTGGCTGCCATCCGCGAGCTGGCCGGCCGCCTGCCCATCCTCGGCATCTGCCTGGGACACCAAGCCATCGGGACGGCTTTCGGCGGCCGGGTAGTCCGCGCCGGCCGGGTGATGCACGGCAAGACCTCCCCCATCCGCCACGACGGCCGCGACCTGTTTGCCGACCTGGAGAATCCCCTGACGGCCACCCGCTACCATTCCCTGGTGATTGACAGGGAAACTCTGCCCGCCTGCCTGGAGGTCACCGCCACCGCCGAGGATGACGGCGAGATTATGGGCGTCAAGCACCGGGAATTGCCGGTCTGGGGCATCCAGTTCCACCCGGAATCAATCCTGACCACCACCGGCATGGACATTTTGGGCAACTTTCTCCGCCTGGAATAAAATCCTCCCCCGGACCGCGACCACCGCCGCCGACATCCTGATTGCCCACGGAGCAAAAATGCCACACGATGCCGACCAGTTCCAGCAGCAACTGACTGACCGCTTCCCCTGGTGGAAGTCCCTCTGCCGCCGGGCCGTCGACAGCGGTCGGGAACTCTACCTGGTGGGCGGCTCCCTGCGCGACCTCGTCCTCCAACGGCCGCTGGCCGACCTGGACTTCGCCTGCCGCAACGACGACCTGGATCACTGGGCGGCACTGATCGGCGACCTGCTGGGCAGCCATTTTTTCACCATGGGCAAGGACGGCCTGATCACCAGGCGCACGGTGCGGGAAGACCTGGTCATTGACCTGACGCCGCTGGCCGGGGCAACAATTTTCCAGGACCTGAAACACCGCGATTTCACTTTCAACGCCATGGCCTGCGGCCTTCACGACCACAGTTTCCATGACCCCTTTGGCGGCCAGCGGGCCCTGGCAGAACGGCAGGTCATCAGCGTCGCCCCGGAAAGCCTGATCAACGACCCCCTGCGGGTGCTGCGGGCCGCCCGCTTCGCCGTTGAACTGGACTGCAGCCTGCCGCCGGCCACCCGGGAAATGATGACGGCAGCGGCTCCCGGGCTGTCTTCGGTGGCCGGGGAAAGAATCGGCGCCGAGTGCCACCGCATAATGAGCCATCCCCGGGCCCACCGGGGCCTGCGCTTCCTGCTGGACTGCGGGGCGCTGCCGGTCCTTTTTCCGCCTTTAGGGGCGCTGGCAAACCTGGAACAAAACGAATTCCACCATTTGGACGTGCTCGAACACACCATGCTGGCCCTGGAAAAGCTGGATGCCCTGCTGGCAGCCCCCCCCTTCCCGGAAATCGAACTGCAGCCGGGTGAAGAGGCCATCGTCAGGTGGGCCGCCCTGTTCCACGACACCGGCAAAGCCATGACCAGATCGGTGGACCCGGAAACCGGGAAAGTGCATTTTTACGGCCACGAACGCTTTTCCGCCCACCTGGCCGGCGAACTGCTGGCCCCCCTGGGCCTCGGCAAGCAGACGTGCGGCCGGATCACCGCCCTCGTCGAACACCACCTGGCCCCCCTGCTGCTCACCTTCGGCGAACCGAAAGCCAAGACCCGCCGCAAGCTGGTCTTCACCCTGGGAGAAAACCTGCCCCTGCTGCTGCTGCTGGCCCTGGCCGACACCGAGGCCGCCGCCGGCCGGGATTTTGCCCGGCGGCGGCAGCGGCTGCAAACCGTCTGCACCGACCTGCTGACCATCTACCGGCAAGAACGCGCCTCCTTTGTCAAACCCCTGGTCAACGGCAAGGATCTTCTCGCCCTCGGCCTGCCTCCCGGCCCCGGGATGGGCCGCATCATCCGCACCATTCACCAGCTGCAGATCGACGGCGAGTGCCGCAGCCGGGAAGAGGCCCTGGCAATGGCCAGGGAGCTGGTCGCCGCCGCCATTCCCCCGGCCGATTAAAACCACAATTTCCAGGGAAAATTACCTTGACAAAGGCGGGACAATATGGTTATGTGCTCCTGCCATTTTGACAGGCGGAAAATGAAAATCGAGGTTTTTAACGGTGCACGTTTCATCCCGGCGTAACCAGGAACATCTTGGAAGTTCGGCAGGTTTATCGGGACTGCATAATTAAGAAGGGCAACGGTGGCTGACAGCTGCCGTTGCCTGTTTTTTTTAAGGTTATCTCACAATAATTCTTTAAACAGGAGGTAGGACAAAATGGGACTTGACTTCACCAAATTTAACGCTCCGGAAATGGCCGACTGGGAAATCGCGGCCCTGGCGGAAAAACAGGTTGCCGATGAGCTCGGCCTGGTGGGCGAGGAACTGATCCCGATGGGGAAATACGTCGCCAAGGTCGACTACATGAAGGTTCTGGACCGCCTCAAGGACCGGCCCAACGGCAAGTACATCAACGTCACCGCCATCACCCCGACTCCCCTGGGCGAGGGCAAAACCACCACCAGCATGGGACTGGTCCAGGGCCTCGGCCTGATGGGCAAGAAAGTGGTCGGCGCCATCCGCCAGCCTTCCGGCGGCCCGACTTTCAACATCAAGGGCTCCGCCGCCGGCGGCGGTCTCGCCCAGACGATTCCCCTGACGCCCTTTTCCCTGGGACTCACCGGCGACATTGACAACATCATGAACGCCCACAACCTGATGATGGTCGCCCTGACTTCCCGCATGCAGCACGAGCAGAACAACACCGACGAGTTCCTGGCCAAGAAAAACCTGCGGCGGCTGGACATCGATCCGAACCGGATCGAGGTCAAGTGGATCATCGACTTCTGCGCCCAGGCCCTGCGCCACATCGTCATCGGCCTCGGCGGCCGCCTCGACGGCATGACCATGGAATCCGGCTTCGCCATTGCCGTCTCCTCTGAAATCATGGCCATCCTGGCCGTCGCCAACGATCTCGCCGACCTGCGGCGGCGGATGGGCAAAATCATCGTCGCCTACGACAAGCTCGGCAAACCGGTAACCACCGAGGATCTCGACGTCGCCGGCGCCATGACCGCCTGGATGGTCAAGGCCCTCAATCCCAACCTGCTGCAGACCGTCGAAGGCCAGCCGGTCTTCGTCCACGCCGGACCGTTCGCCAACATCGCCATCGGCCAGT
Source organism: Deltaproteobacteria bacterium (assembly GCA_019306045.1). GTDB lineage: Bacteria > Desulfobacterota > Anaeroferrophillalia > Anaeroferrophillales > Anaeroferrophillaceae > JAFDMG01. Next base: position 6,009 of record JAFDMG010000128.1, read on the forward strand.
CCTCGATCATCGCCGACCGCATCGGCCTCAAGCTGGCCGACTACCTGGTCACCGAGTCCGGCTTCGGCGCTGACATCGGTTTTGAGAAGTTCTGGAACCTCAAGTGCCGCTTCTCCGGCCTGACCCCGAACTGCTCGGTCATCGTGGCCACCGTCCGCGCCCTGAAGATGCACGGCGGCGGCCCCGAAGTGGTTCCCGGCCGGCCTCTGGCCAAAGAATACACCGAAAAGAACGTCGGCCTGGTGGAAAAGGGCTGCGCCAACCTGATCGCCCACATCGAGACGGTCAAGAAAGCCGGCATCAACCCCGTGGTCTGCATCAACAGCTTTTATACCGATACCGACGAAGAGATCGCCGAGATCAAGCGGCAGGCGGAAGCCGCCGGCGCCCGCTGCGCCGTTTCCCGCCATTGGCAGTACGGCGGCGAAGGCGCCCAGGAGCTTTGCCAGGCAGTGATCGAAGCCTGTGAAGATCCGGTCAACTTCAAATTCCTCTACGAAGACGACACGCCGCTGAAAAAGCGGATCGAGCTGCTGGCCACCGAGGTTTACGGTGCCGACGGCGCCTCCTTCACCGACGAGGCCCTGAAGAAGATCGAGATGATCGACAACGACCCCGAGTTGTCCAAACTGGGCACCTGCATGGTCAAAACCCATCTGTCCCTGTCCCACGACCCGACCCTCAAGGGGCGGCCGAAGGGTTTTATTTTCCCGATCCGCGACGTGCTGATCTACCAGGGCGCCGGCTTCTGCGTCCCCTTGGGCGGCACCATCAAGCTGATGCCGGGCACCGCTTCCGACCCCGCCTACCGGCGGATCGACGTCGACGTGGAGACCGGACAGGTCAAGGGCTTGTTCTAACCGCGGAGGTTTTTGCAGCCCGAGTCAAACAGCAAATAACCGCTCCCGGGGAGGTCTGGATGCCAGGCCTCCCCGGGGGATTTGGCTTTCAACTAACTGAAGCTGCCCACTGTTGCCCGGGCGTCGCTTCAGGTTTTTTCGTTTTTGGGAACACCGGGATAAAACGCTATTTCATGGCCAACCCGGGGGCGAAAGCGGCAAACCCAACCTCTTTTTCGGTAAACCTACATGCCTGTACCAGTCCACCAGGTTCTTTTCCTGCCTGACCAGATCACCGTCGACGTCTATCGCCACGGGGAAAACCTGTTGCGGGTGGCCATGGCCGCCGGCGTCCATATCAACGCCTCTTGCGGCGGCAACGGCACCTGCGGCAAATGCAAGGTAATCATCGAAAAAGGCCAGGTGGAAAGCGAAAAAACGCCCAAGATCAGCGACGAGCAGTGGGAGCACGGCTATCGCCTCGCCTGCCGGACCAAGGTCGTCGACGACCTGACGGTCACCATTCCGCCCGAATCCCGCATCGACTCCTCGGCCCTCAAGCGCAAAACCGGGGGCCAGCGGCATATCCTCAAGGCCCTGGATCTCAACAGCCTGGTGCAGGGATTCACGGTCAACCCGGCGGTGTTCAAGGTTTACCTGGAGCTGCCGGAACCGACCCTGGACGACAACATGAGCGACCTCGGCCGCCTGTTGCGGGAGATGAAAAAGGTCCACAACCTGGACAACATCTCCACCGACTTTCCCCTGCTCAAGCGTCTGAGCCGTCTGTTGCGGGCCGCGGACTGGAAGGTCACGGCCACCTTGGTCTACAATCCCAAGGGGCTGAAGCTCATTGACCTGGAAGCCGGCGACACCACCGCCAAAAACTATTCGATCATCATCGACATCGGCACCACCACCGTCAAGGGCCAGCTGCTCAACCTTCGGGAGTGCAAGGTGGTGGGCCCCAAGAAAGAACAGGTCGACGAAAACCTCTGCGCCGAAGACGCCAAGTACAATTCCCAGGTGCGCTTCGGCGAGGATGTCATCAGCCGCATCGTCTATTCCCAGAAGCCGGGCGGCCTGGATGAACTGCAGCGGGCGGTGGTCGGCGACATCAATGAAATCATCGACAACCTGCTGACCAGCGCCGGGGTGCGGAAAGACCAGATCTCCCACCTGGTGGTGGCCGGCAACACCACCATGACCCAGCTTTTCCTGGGCATTGATCCGAAATACGTCCGGGAGGACCCCTACGTGCCGACGGCCAACTTCCTGCCCCCCGTGCGGGTGCGGGAGCTGGGCATCGACCTGCCGGACTACATCCACACCTACACCTTCCCCCTGGTTTCCTCCTATGTCGGCGGCGACATCGTGGCCGGTGTTCTCGGTTCAGGGATCTTCCAGCGGGAAGAGCTGACCCTGTTCATCGACGTGGGCACCAACGGCGAGATCGTCCTCGGCAACTGCGACTGGCTGGTCTGCACCTCCTGCTCCGCCGGCCCGGCTTTCGAGGGCGGCGGGGTCAAGAACGGCATGCGGGCCGCGCCCGGGGCCATTGAACAGGTGCGGATCAACCCCGAGACTTTCGAGCCGATGGTGATCACCATCGGCAACCAGAAAACCATGGGCATCTGCGGCTCCGGTCTCATCGATGCCGCCGCCGAGCTCCTGCTCACCGGGATCATCGAACCCAACGGCAAGTTCAAACGCGACCTGGACACCCCCCGGGTGCGCGAGGGGGAAAACGGCTGGGAGTACGTCCTGGTTTTCGAGGAACAGACGGCCGCCGGCATCGGCGACGTGGTGATCACCGAGGGAGACCTGGACAACCTCATCCGGACCAAGGGGGCCATCTACGCCGGCTGCCGCATCCTGCTGGAGAGCGTCGGTCTGACCTTCAATGAGCTTGACAAGCTGATCATTGCCGGCGGTTTCGGCCAGTTCATCAACCTGGAGCGGGCGATCACCATCGGCCTGCTGCCGGAAATCGAACCGCAGAAGTTCATGTTCGTCGGCAACGGCGCCCTGCTGGGTTCCCGACTGGTGTCCTTTTCCCGGGAGATGATGAAGGACGCCCGCCAGGTGGCCAACATGATGACCAACATCGAGCTGGCCAACAACATGAAGTTCATGGACGAATACGTGGCGGCGCTT
>JAFDMG010000129.1 GCA_019306045.1 Deltaproteobacteria bacterium
CTCATGATCAGGTAGAAGGAATCGCTCACCTCTCCCTGGTGCACCACCACCGTGCCGGCGGGCACTTCCTCCACCGGAAAGATCTCGGCAAAACGGCGCAGGTCCTCGGAGCCGATCCGCGGCAGCAGGTCGAAGTCTTCGGCTTCCTCCTCCGGCTGGTCTTCCTCGTCGGCCGCCAAGGCGTCAGCTTCGGCGGTCAGCCCCTTGCAGCGGTAAATGGTGGCCAGAATGTCCCGGGCCTCGAGGTGGTCGGGGTCATAGCGCAAAACCAGCTTGTACACCGCGATCGCCTTGTCGACCGAGCCTTCCCGGGCATCCTTCGAGGCCATCTCCATCAACAGGGCCAATCCTTTTTCCCGCTCCCCTTCCTGGATGTAAGCCTCGGCCAGTTTGATGCGCAGATGGAAACTGCCCGGATTTTTCTGCACCTGTTTCTCGAGGTGCTCCACCCGGGAGCCACCCTCAACACCCTTGTCCTTTTTGGCGAAAAACATGGCACACATAGGCTACTCACTCATAGCGCAGGGCTTCCGCCGGCAGCATCCTGGAGGCCCGGTAAGAAGGATAGATGGTGGCCAGGAAAGAGATCAGCAGTGAAACCAGGCAGATGAGCACCACGTAGTAAACCTTCATGTTCACCGGCAGCGTCGTGATGTAATAGACGTCGCTGGGCAGTTTGATGAAATGGTATTTCTTCAGCACCTGGCAGATGGCCACGCCGCCGCCGAGACCCAGCAGGGTGCCGGTGAGGCCGACGATCATCCCTTCCCAGATGAAAATCCTCATGATCCGCCGGGCTGACAGGCCCAGGGTTTTCAGGATGGCAATATCCTTGTGCTTTTCCATCACCACCATGAACAGGGTGGAAATTATGTTGAAAGCCGCCACCAGGACGATCAGCAGCAGGATGATGAACATGGTCACCCGCTCCAGCTTCAAAGCGGAAAAAAGGTTCCGATTCATGTCGATCCAGTCCCGGGCCCAGAAGGGATAGGGCAGCAGCTTGCCGATCTCTTCCCGCACCTGGCGGGCCCGGTAAACGTCGTCCACCTGGACGGCCAGGCCGGAGACCTTGTTGCCAAGCCCGAAGAGCCGCTGGGCATCGGCCAGCCGGCTGTAAACCAGGGAAGTATCATACTCGTACATCCCGGAGGAGAAAATCCCCTCCACCCGGAAAAGCTTCATCCGCGGCACCATCCCCAGCGGCGTCGGCGAACCCACCGGTGAGATGATTCTCACCTTGGCTCCCGGGGCGATCCCCAGGTTTTTCGCCAGTTCACTGCCGATCACCAGGCCGGGATACGGCGACCGCTCCCCGGACGGCGGCGTCTCCAGGAAACTGCCGGCCACCAGGTGTTTCTGCAGGCTGCTGGCCAGGGGATCATTGCCGGGGTCAACCCCGCGGAAAACCACGCCGCTCACCTGGCGGCCGTGCGCCAGCATCACCTGGTTGAGAATGAACGGCGCCACCTGGCGCACGCCGCTGATTTTCCTGACTTTCGCCGCCACCTTGGGGTAGTCGGCAATGGCGCCGCCATAGCGCATGACGACGACATGGGCGTTGTTGCCCAGAATGCGGCTCTTGAGCTCGGTTTCAAAACCGCTCATCACCGACATGACGACGATCAGGGCGGCCACCCCGAGGGCAACGCCGGCGACGGAGATGAAAGTGATCAACGAGATGAAAACCTGCTTCCGCTTGGCCACCAGATAGCGGAAAGCAATAAAGAATTCCAGCCGCAAAATCAGTTCTCTTGTTGCTCGGGCTTCAACAGCGGGAAGAGAATCACATCCCGGATCGACGGTGAATCGGTCAGCAGCATCACCAAGCGGTCGATGCCGATGCCCTCGCCGGCCGTCGGCGGCAGACCGTATTCCAGGGCCCGGATATAGTCCCCGTCATACTGGTGGGCTTCTTCGTCGCCGGCATCCTTCTCCCGCAGCTGCTGGAGAAACCTCTCCTTCTGGTCCACGGGATCGTTGAGCTCGGAAAAGGCGTTGGCCATTTCCCGGCCGGCAATAAACAGCTCGAAACGGTCGGTCACCTGGGGATTCAGCTCGTTGCGCCGGGAAAGCGGGGAAACTTCCACCGGGTAGTCGGTAATAAAGGTCGGCTGGATCAGCTGCGGCTCCACCAGTTCGTCGAAAAGTTTCATCAGCAGCTTGCCGTAGCCGAATTTTTTCTCCGCCTCTTCCAGGACAATGTTCCTGGCCGCCATCACCGCCAGCAGGGATTCCCGGGTCTGCAGATGTTCAGCCTCCACCCGGCCGTACTTTTCAAGGGACTCGATCACGGTCAGGTGGTCCCAGGGCGGCGTCAGGTCGATTTCACGCCCCTGGTAGGTTATTTTCAGGCCGCCGCAAACCTCCTCGGCCAGGCCGGCAATCAGCTCCTCGGTCAGCTGCATGAGATCGAGGTAGGTGGCATAGGCCTGGTAAAACTCGAGCATGGTGAACTCGGGGTTGTGCTGGGTGGAGATCCCCTCGTTGCGGAAATTGCGGTTGATTTCAAAAACCCGCTCGAAGCCGCCGACCACCAGCCTTTTCAGGTAAAGCTCCGGGGCGATGCGCAGGAAAAGGTCCATGTTGAGGGCGTTATGGTGGGTAACGAAAGGCCGGGCGGTGGCGCCGCCAGCCACCGGCTGCATCATCGGCGTCTCCACTTCCAGGAAATCCCGCTGGCGGAAAAACTCCCGGATGCCGTCAATGATCTTCACCCGCTTGACAAAAGTGGCCGCCACCTCGTCGTTGACCAGCAGGTCCACGTAACGCTGCCGGTAGCGGGTCTCCACATCCCGCAGGCCGTGCCATTTCTCCGGCAGCGGCCGCAGGGACTTGGTCAGCACGGCGATTTTCTCGGCCATGACGGTCAGCTCGCCGGTCCGGGTCCGGAAAACGGTGCCCTCCACCCCGATGAAATCACCAATGTCCAATAGCTTGAAAACCTGGAATTCATCGGCGCCAACCTTGTCCCGGCGAACATAGATCTGGATCTTGCCGGTCCGGTCCTTCAGGTGGCTGAAAGCCGCCTTGCCGAAAAACCGCAGGGCCATCAGGCGGCCGGCGATTTTCACCCGCGGGGCCAGATGTTCCAGCTCCTCGCTCTCCAGGCGGCCGAAACGGTCGGCAACCGCGGCGGCCGTGTCGGCAGGGACGAAATTATTGGCATAGGGGTTGACCCCCAAAGCCCGCAGCTTCTCCGCCTTCTCCAGGCGCTGCTGCCGCAGGCTGTTTTTTTCTTCTTTTTTGGCCATTATCAAAATACCAGTATGGTTATGATTTTTCAGCCCTTCCGGCGCCAGCGGCAACCGGTATCTATTTTACTGCTGCGGCTGACCGCCGTCGGACAGTGCCAGCAGCCGGGCCCCGGCCTTGACCGCCAGGGGATGACTGGGGTTCAGCTTCACCACCTGCTGGTAGGCCCGCCGGGCGTCTTCCAGCTTGCCTTCTTTCTCCAAGGTCAAGCCATACAGCCACCAGGCATTGAGATACCTGGGGTTGATGGTCACCGCCTTGCCCAGTTCCTGTTCCGCCTGCGACAGCTTGCCGTCATTGAAATAGAGGACGCCCAGGTTGTAATAGGCCGGAGCAAAATTGGGCTTGGCCTTGATGGCCCGCTGGTAGTAGCGCGCGGCCTCCACCTTGTCGCCCTTGATCTCCATCAGTTTGCCCAGGTTGTTCATTGCCAGTTCCGGGGTCAGGTAGAGCGGGTTTTGCAGGGCGTGGTGAAATTCGTACTCGGCCTGGTCGAGCTGGCCCTCGTTGAGATAAATGGTGCCTAGGTTGTTGTGGGCATCGGAATACTGGGGGTCCATCTTGATGGCTTCCTGGAAAGCCGCCTTGGCCTGCTCGGTGTTCTGGGCCTGCAGGGCGATGATGCCACTGAGGAAATACAGCCTCTTGTCGCGGAAACCGCTTTTGTGGGCTTCGTTGATGTAGTTTTTCACCAGATCGTATTTCTGCTGCTGGAAATACTTGAGGATTTCGGCATAAACCCCGTCGGGAAGCGGGTTGCCGGCCGGCTCAGTGACCTCCTTGCTGCCCCCCGCGCAGGCAGCCAGCAACAACGCCAGCACCAGCATGACCGCCGCCTGACGACGCAATCCGCTCATCTTCTCCCCCTCGCTTCAGGATAGCTGCCCAAAACACCGCCACCGGGGACAACCCCGGAAAAACGGCAGTTTCTCACCCCTGGAGCAGTTTCAGGTGGGCCAGCCGCCCTTCGACCCAGCCGCGGAAGCGGGAATCGGGCACAAACTGGACCATGTTTTCGTAAACGGCGATGGCTTCCTGGTTCCGGCGCAGCCGCTCGTAACTCATGCCCAGGAGCAGGTAGACTTCTTCGCCCGCCTTGGGATTGTCACCACGCATCTTTTCCAGCATGGCGGCGCACTGGTCAAATTTCTTGGCGGCGAAATAATCGTAGGCGATGCCCAGCCGGCAGAGGTCGGCAACGTAATCATCGGTCTTGGCCACCGCTTCCTCGTACGACTGCCGCGACTGGTCGAAATTCCCCAGGAAGTAATGGTCATTGCCCCGCAGGAAGCAGGCCAGGGGGTAGGAGGCGGCGAAATGAAAGGCATTGAAACCGTCTTCCAGCTTGGCCAGGCCGGCCTTGACCTGGGCGGCATCATCCATTTCACCCATGGCCGCCAAACTTTCGCCGAGAACCCGCGATGCCTGGCGGTTCTGATGATAGATATAAGCCTGAACCACCGAGAAGCCGATGATCAGCGCCAGCACGACGATGCCGGCGGCGATGGCCTTGCGGCGGTGGAACTTGACGTATTCGACCACCCCGTTGACGGTTTTCATGAAGCCGTCGGGCTGTTTCAACTCCCGGCGAACGGTAATTTTACCTTTTGCCATTTTTTGCCTTCTGCTCCTTTCGCAAACAACCGGCCGGCCGCGGCCGGCACCCGGGCAGTCCGCCCCGGCCGCCACCACCCCCGGCACGACAAAATCAGTAGGCTTCAATACCACAGTAAAACGCAATAATCAATAAGGAAAAAGGCTTCCGGGCCCGGGCCGGACAGATGAAACGGCGACTGCTTTTACCCCGTAAAACCCCGGTCGGCCGACGTTCGCCGCCGTCGCCGAAACACCGGCGCCGGATTAAAAGTTGACACCCCTTTGCCAAGCGTTTAGATTATTAGACAACCAAAAGTTGACACCCCTTTGCCAAGCGTTTAGATTATTAGACAACCGCGGCGCCGGCCGGCGCCGGCAAGCCGACGACCACAGAGGCCAGGAGGAAAGGAAGCCAATGGGGGCCAGTGCACTTAATGATGAAGCCCGGCGGGCGATCGCAGCCATCGGCCGGGCGGACATTCTGGTGGGCATACCCAGTTACAACAACGAGGAAACCATCGGCCACGTGGCCGAAGCGGCCAAGCTCGGCCTGGCGAAATACTACCCCGACGC
>JAFDMG010000130.1 GCA_019306045.1 Deltaproteobacteria bacterium
TTTTTTCGCCCACGTGGATGGGGCTGGTTTGGGCGTCCTGCTGTTCGAAATGCTCCGCCAGGTCGTGGAGGTATTTTTCATAGTATTCGTTGCGTCTATCGGTAGGAATCATGCCTTCTCTCTCCATCGGTTGTCGTGATTCTCAAGTGAGCAAATTTTCCCAATGCCCCATTATTGAATGGAACCGGAAAACATGCAAGTTATTTTTTCCCCGGGACCCGCCGGCCGCCGGTTGTTTTCCCCGCCCGGCCTTGCTATGATTGCCCGGGCAGCGGCTGCTGCCGCCGGCCCGGGCCGGAACCGTCAACCTGTTGCTGCCGCCGCCGGCCGGCAGGGAGGACCCGCATGCTGACCGACGTGGAACGTTTTTCCTCATATCGACGGCTTTGCCGCCGGATGAATGTTTTTTTCACCCGCTACCTCGCCGTTTACTGCCGTCATTGCCAGGAAGTCATGGCGCGGATACCCGACGAGCTGGCCGGCTGGCGGCTGGCAGCCGGGGTCTATCCCGGCTGCTGCCACCGGGGCGCCGGCGACCTCTTCCGCCTCGAGGGAGTATCCGGCCCGGCGGTGCTGCCGCCCGGTTTGGTGGCCCGGATCCAGGCCGCCCGCCGGCTGCGGCTGGCGGCCGCCGGCCAGGACGGCTGTTCCCCGGTCTACCGGCTGGTAAATCCGGCTACCGGCCAGAGCCTCGAGGGAGAACACTGCCGCTATTTCGGCCGCTTCGGCTGCCGCCTGGGCGATCTCAAGGGCCCTTTGTGCCTGGATTTCATCTGCCCGCCGATCCGGGCCGACCTGCTGGCGGTGACCGGCGGCCGGGAGGAGCTGCTGGGGCCGGAACACGATTTCCTCTGGCTTTACCGCGCCATGGCGGTAATTGGCTATGGTTCGGCGGCGGCCGTGGCGGCGGAATTCGCCGCCCTGGAGCGGCGGCTGGCCGCCCTGGCCGCCGCCGGCGCCGCCTTCCTGGGCGGCGTCGAAGCCGATTCCCTCTTTCACCATTTTCGCCGGGTGCCGGTGCCGGTGGCACGGTGAGCAGGAATATTTTGGTTGCCAAAAAAACGATTTGGGTTTATTAGGATGTTCTAACATTGAGTTGCCGCCGGCCCGGCCGGCTGGCTTTCTGTCCGGGGTCCCCCGGGGAAGCTCACGACAAGGAGCGGCTGGTGATGACCGACTTGCCTGCAACGAATTCAGACGAACTTGATCCGGAAGAGCAGCGGGTGCTGGCGGCGATCGAGGCGGAGCTGCCGTCGATGCCCGCCGGGGCGCAGAACCTGATTCCCATCCTCCAGCGCATCCAGCAGACCCACGGCTACCTGCCCCGGGGAGGGATCTACCTGGTCGCCAGGCATCTCGGTCTGGCCCCTTCCAAGGTCTTCGGGGTGGCCACCTTCTACAACCAGTTTCGCTTCAACCCGCCGGGCCGCCACCCGATCAAGGTCTGCCTGGGGACGGCCTGCCACGTCAAGGGCGGCGAGATCATCCTGGAAAACTTCGCCCGCCGGCTGGGCATCGAGGAGGGGGAGACCACCAAGGACCGGGAGTACAGCCTGGAACGGGTGGCCTGCGTCGGCTGCTGCGCCCTGGCCCCGGTGGTGGTGGTCGGCGAGAAGATCGAATCCTACGTGACCCCCAGCAAGGTGGAGGGCATTATCACCGAAATCGAGGTCCGGCGCGAAATGGCGGCCCGGGAGGAGGAGAGAAATGAGTCCTGAGTCCACTCCCAGCCAGCGGCTGGCCGACATGCGGCAGGCGGCCGAGGAGCAGTGGCGGGAGCTGCATGAACCGGAGATTCCGGTCATTTACGTCGGCAATGCCACCTGCGGCCGGGCGGCCGGTTCCCAGGAAACCATCGCCAGCTTCGAGGAGAGCCTGGCGGAGAAGGGGCTGGAAGCCAGGCTGGTCAAGGTGGGCTGCCTGGGGCACTGCTACGCCGAACCGCTGGTGATCATCCACTACCCCGGCTACCCGCCGCTGATGTACCAGAAAGTCGGCGCCGGCGAGGCCCGGGTGCTGGTGAACTCATTTCTCAAGGACGGCTCCGATCCCTGCTTCGAGTATCTTTTCGGGGCCTTGGAGCCCAACGACACTTTTCCCACCCTGATGGACTATCCCCGCTACCTGTTCGAAAAGCGGGTGATCATGGAACACTGCGGTCTCATTGATCCGGCCAGCCTCGACCACTACCTGGCGGTGGGGGGCTACCAGGGACTGGCCAAGGCCTTGGAGGCCGGCAGCCGCCGGGTGGTCCAGGAGATCAAGGACGCCCACCTGCGGGGCCGGGGCGGGGCCGGGTTCCCCACCGGCATCAAGTGGGAGATCGCCGCCAACGCCAGCCGCCACCCCAAGGTGGTGATCTGCAACGGCGACGAGGGCGACCCCGGCGCCTACATGGACCGCACCCTGATGGAGAGCAATCCCCACCAGGTCCTGGAGGGGCTGATCATTGCCGCCCTGGCCATTGGCGCCTCCCGGGCCCTGCTCTACATCCGGGCCGAGTACCCCCTGGCGGTGGAGACCATCCAGCAGGCTATCGACGCCGCCCGGGAGCGCGGCCTGTTGGGGGCAGACATCCTCGGCAGCGGTTTCGGACTCGAGGTGGAGGTTTTTCAGGGGTCGGGGGCCTTCGTCTGCGGCGAGGAAACCGCCCTCATCCAGTCGATCCAGGGCAATCGCGGCATGCCCCAGTACCGCCCCCCGTACCCGGCGGTGGCGGGCCTCGACGGCCTGCCGACGGTGATCAACAACGTCAAGACCCTGTCGACGGTGCCGGTCATCATGCGCCGGGGCAGCAACTGGTTCAAGCAGATCGGCACGGAGAACACCCCGGGAACGGCGATCTTTTCCGTGGTCGGCGACGTGGAGTATCCCGGCCTGGTGGAGGTGCCCATGGGGGTGACCCTGGAACACCTGATTACCGAGGTCTGCGGCGGCATCAAGGACGGCAAGCCGTTCAAGGCGGTGCAGATCGGCGGGCCTTCCGGCGGCTGCCTGCCGGCCAGTGAACTGCGGACGCCCATCGATTTCGATTCCCTTCGCCAGGCGGGGGCGATGATGGGTTCCGGCGGCATGGTGGTCATGAACGACGAAGCCTGCATGGTGGAGGTCGCCCGCTATTTTGTCGATTTTACCCAGAACGAATCCTGCGGCAAATGTACCTTCTGCCGGGTGGGCACCCGCCACCTGCTGGCGATTCTCCAGGAGATCACCAAGGGGGAGGGCAGCGAGGAAGACCTGGAAGAGCTGCAGGTGCTCAGCGAAAGCATCATCCAGGGCTCCCTCTGCAGTCTTGGCAAGACGGCGCCCAACCCGGTACTCACCACCCTGCGGTTTTTCCGCGACGAATACCTGGCCCACGTGCGCGAAAAACGCTGCCCGGCCCTCATGTGCCGCGAGTTGATCGCCTACTACATCGATCTCGAGGCCTGCGCCCGCGGCTGCGACGCCTGTGTCGCCTGCTGTCCCACCGAGGCGATTTTTACCACCAGCAACCGCAAGAAAGCCATCGACCAGGAAAAATGCGTCAAGTGCGGCGAATGCGTTTATGCCTGTCCACCGGAATATGACGCCGTCCGCAAGGTGTCGCCGCCGGAGATGATCCCCGACCAGGGAATCGAGCCCCTGGCCGAGACCGAGGAAGAGGATGAAAAATGAGTGACGACATGGTTGTCCTGACCGTTGACGGCCTGGAAATCAAGGTCCCCCGGGGAACAAAGCTGCTGCAGGCCTGTCTTGACAACGGGATCTACATCCCCAACCTCTGCTACCTGGAGGGGATGGAGCGGCCTCCCTCTTCCTGTCGCCTCTGCCTGGTGGAGATCGAGGGGCGGCCGGGACCGGTGCCTTCCTGCAGCCTCGAGGTTGAGAACGGCATGGTGGTTCATACCAGCACCGATGCCCTGCGCCGCCTGCAGCAGACCGCTTTCCGCCTGCTGGTGAGCACTAACAGCGGCAAGTGCAGCCTCTGCATGGCTAACAAGCGCTGCGAAATGCAGCGGATTGCCAAGTTCCTCCACATGCCGCTGCGCACCAAGAGACTGCGGCACATCCCCAAGGACATGCCGCGCATCATCGAGGAACATCCCTGCATCGACTACGAGTCCAACAAATGCGTCCTCTGCGGCCGCTGCATCTATGTCTGCGGCCGGCAGGAAGACGCCCCCTTCCATCTCGATTTCGCCGGCCGGGGATTCAATACGGTGATCAGTTTCTTCGGCAGCGAGCTGCCGGGGGTGGCGGAGTACTGCCGGGATTGCGGCGCCTGCATCGCCGCCTGTCCGGTGGGGGCCCTAAGCTACCGGGAAGACCGCCAGCGGTTCCTGCAGCAGCTGGAGCGCAACAAAGCGAGCCGTGCCCGCAAATAGCCTGACCGTCGTCTACAACAACCTGGCCGCCGACCATCGCCTGGCGGTGGACTGGGGCTTTGCCTGCCTGGTGGCGGCCGCCGGCCGGCGGCTGCTTTTCGACACCGGGGCCCGGGGCGACCTGCTGCTGGCCAACCTGAAAAAGCTCGGCATCGATCCCCTGACGATCGATGCCGTTTTTTTGTCCCACGAACACTGGGATCACACCGGCGGGCTGGCAGCCCTGCTGGCGGTCAATCCCCGGTTGACGGTGATTCTGCCGACAACTTTTTCCGCCCCCTTCCGCCGAACGCTGGCCCGCCACCGGCTGACAGTCGAGCTGGTGGCCGCCGGCGGCCGGGAACTGGCGCCGGGCTTTTTCAGCACCGGACCCCTGGGGCGGGAAGTACCCGAGCAGGCCCTGGGAGTGGTCGCCGCTGACCGCCTGGTTATGGTGACCGGCTGCGCCCATCCCGGCGTCGTGGAACTGGGCCGGCAGCTGCTGCCGGTCGCCGGCCGGCCGCCAACCCTGGTGACCGGCGGCTTTCACCTGCTGGCGGCGCCGCCGCCGGCCGTGGCCGCCGTCAGCCGCGGCCTGGAGGAGCTGGGAGTGCAATTCCTGGCCCCCAGCCACTGCAGCGGCGAAGCGGCCATTGCTCTCCTGCGCCGGCAATGGGGCACCCGCCTGCTGCCGGGCGGCTGCGGCGCCGTGCTGCCCGTCTAGCTTGAATCACCGGTTTTTTTTATGCTTTTTCCGGTTCCGGTCGGCCGGGAAGCAGGCATTGGGCGAGAAAGGCGA
>JAFDMG010000131.1 GCA_019306045.1 Deltaproteobacteria bacterium
GGCGGCGTCAATATTTGAAACCGAAAAAATCGTAAACCGCCGCCGCCCGGGTCCGGCGCTCGTCCAGCGCCAGGGGTTCCGGGAGGACAAACTTGTTGAAGTCCCGGACGCAGTCGGGCAGCATGGCGTCCACCCGCAGGGTTTCATAGGCGTGCGGCCGCAGGAACAGGTGGGCGGCGAAAACCGCGTAAGGACTCCCCAGTTTGCCGGTCAGCAGCAGCAAATCGCCGTTCGCCGCCCGCAGCCCCAGGTAGGCGGCAATCACGTCCCGCTTCTCCCCCGCCGCTTGCCGGCCGCGGTAGTCGATCAGGGCCGCGGCCGCCGCCCGTCGATAGAGGAGCACCGCTTGCAAGTGCTCCAGATAGGGCAGCAGGTCGATGGTGCCGTCGCCGACGTCGCGGCCTTTCCGGCGCCGGTACTCCACCCGACTGAAGGGAATTTCCACCAGCAGCAGCCAATGCTCGCCCCCCCGCTCGGCAACCGCCGCCTGGCGGGAAACCACCACCGTCAGCGGCAAAGGATCGTAGGCGGCCAGGGCCCGGCGCATCTCGGCCACCGGCCCGGCAAACAGCTCCTTCATCGCCGGCGGCACGTCGTCAAAGCGCAGGGTAACGGCCGGCAGCCGCTTTCGCGGCCGCCGCACCTGGACCAGGGGAGCGTAAACCCAGCCGCGCCGGCGCCCGGACTTGATTTGCAGCCATTTGCCCCGCTCTTCCAGGACCGTCACCTGCTGTCCCCGGCGGAGAGCGAAAAGCTTCCGGCTGCGCTTGTCCGGCCGCTGCCGGACGTTGAGCACCGAAACCTTCACCCGGCCGGTGGCCGCCGGGGCGGCGGTGGCCGCCAAGGAGGCGCCGCCGGCCAGGAACAGCGGCAAAAGCAGCAGGTAGAGGAGAAGACGCCGTCCCGGCGCCGCGAAAACCATGATGATCCCGGTGGTCATCCCGTCCGGCGGCCTCCTAGCGCGGCGGCAGCCCGGCACAGGCCCGGGCGATCAACCGGTCATCGCCGGGGAAAAGGGTGCGGGGATCGAAAACCAGCTGTTCCTCCTCGATGCGGGCGATGATCGGCGGCCGGCCGGCCCGCAGGGTGCGTTCCAGCTCGGCGGCCCGGCAGCCTTCGATCCGAACCACCACCAGCCAGGTGTCGAGGTTCACCAGCGGCAGGGCGCCGCCGCCGGCCCGGGAAACACCCTTCCTGACCGCCGCCTCCAGGCGGCCGCGGCCGTCGTCGGCCCGCAGCAGCAGCCGCTTGAGGCGCTGGGCCCGCCGGCGCAGGGCGGCCGCCGGCAGGGTCAGCATGGCCAGGGTCGGAATCTCCGCCGCCGCCCGCTCCGGGTAGAGGTAGAGTTTCAGCACCTCTTCCAGGAAAGCCAAGGTCAACTTGTCGATCCGCAGGGCCCGGTTGAGGGGGTGGCGCTTGATCCGCTCGAGGTAGTCGCGGCGGCCGACGACAATGCCCGCCTGGGGGCCGCCCACCAGCTTGTCGCCGCTGAAAGTCACCACCCCCATGCCGCTTTCGACCACCGCCGCCACCGTGGGTTCGTCGCCGATGCCGTAAGCGGCCAGGTCGAGCATGCTGCCGCTGCCCAAATCTTCCACCACCGGCAGGTCGTGGGCGGCAGCCAGCTGCACCAGCTCCCGGGAATCGACGGCGGCGGTGAAGCCGCTCACCCGGTAGTTGCTGGTGTGCACCTTGAGCAGAACGCCGGTTTCCTCGCCGATCGCCGCCGCATAGTCGCGCAGGTGGGTGCGGTTGGTGGTGCCCACCTCCCGCAGGCGGGCGCCGCCCTGGGTGATGACCTCGGGAATGCGGAAAGCGCCGCCGATCTCGATCAGCTCGCCGCGGGAAACGATCACCTCCCGGCCGGCGGCCAGGGCCGACAGCACCAGGAGCACCGCCCCGGCATTGTTGTTGACCACCATCGCCGCTTCGGCCCCGGTGAGCCGGCAGAGCAGCTCCTCCACATGGTCGTAGCGCAGGCCCCGGCACCCGGCATCCAGGTCGTACTCCAGATTGGAATAGCGGCAGGCGATCTCCCCCGCCTGTTTCAGGGCCGCCGCCGGCAGCGGCGAGCGCCCGAGGTTGGTGTGGATCACCACCCCGGTGGCGTTGACCACCCGCCGCAGGCGGGGCGCCAGGCAGGCTTCCAGGTCGGCGGCCAGGGCCGGGAAAAAGGCCGCCGGGTCAAAAGGTTCCTCGCCGGCCAGCCGGCCGCCGAGAATCGCTTCCCGGAGCAGGGCCAGCTGCCGCCGGACGCGTTCGAGCACCAGCCGGCGGGGATAGGCCGCCAGCAGCGGCGCCATCTCCGCCGCCCGGAGCAGTTCGTCCACCGCCGGCAGGCGGGCCAGCCGCCGCTGCCGGTCACTGCTGGGTTTCGCCATTTATCCGACTCCGGCACAGATCCCTGAAATTGTTGACCCCGATGAAAAATTCCCGCATCATGATCACCCAGTAGTACATTCCCTTCGGCGTCAGCACCATCTCGTCCCCGGTCAGCCGCAGGGCGCCCAGCAGGCGGAAAA
Source organism: Deltaproteobacteria bacterium (assembly GCA_019306045.1). GTDB lineage: Bacteria > Desulfobacterota > Anaeroferrophillalia > Anaeroferrophillales > Anaeroferrophillaceae > JAFDMG01. The sequence goes on from JAFDMG010000131.1 coordinate 2,523, forward strand.
GGGCGATCTCCTGCCAGAGCTTCTCCTCGAAAAGGCTGCCGTACTTGCGGCGCAGCTGCCGGCGGTCGAGGCGGGTGCCGAACAGCTTCATGAGGAAGTCGTAGCGCATCCGCTCGATGAGGGTGAATTCCTTTTTCGCCGTCACCGGCAGGCGGCCGTCCTCGAGGGCGGCGCAGTAGGCCGGCACCGAAAAGGTGTTGGAAAGAATGTTGCCGTGCACGTAGCTGAAGGAACCGCTGCCCACCCCGAGATATTCATCGTAGTCGACGATGTACTCGTCGATCATCGACCGTTTGCGGGAGAAGCACCAGGCGGAGCCGGGGGTGTAGTTGGCTCCCAGCCGTTCCAGGATCAGGCGGTAAAAGCGCTTTTCCTGGCGGTAGTCCACCTTGCCCAGGGTTTTGCGGATCGCTTTCTCGGTGGCCGTCGAGGCCATCAGGGGGTAGAAGGTCACCTGGTCGGCCGGCAGGCGGTCGATGATCTCCAGGTCCCGGATCATGGTCTCCCGGGTCTGGGTGGGGAAATTGAAAATCATGTCGACGTTCAGGGTGTCGAAAACCCCGAGGTATTGCCGCAGCCGGGCCTCGATTTCAGCGCCGCTGCCGTACTTGTGGTAGCGCTCCATGGCCCGCAGCAGATCGTCGTCAAAGCTCTGCACCCCCACCGACAAGCGGTTGACGCCGGCATCCTTCAGGGTCTGGACGATCTCGTCGGTGAGGTGGTTGGGGTTGGTCTCCACCGAGATCTCCCGTACCGGGTACAGGTCCCGGATCTGCGCGAGAACGGCGGCCAGCTCGTCGGGCAGCACCGTGGGCGTGCCGCCGCCGACATACACCCCGGTGAAGCGGTAGTCCTGGTCCCGGTACCAGTCGATCTCCCGCCGCAGGGCGGCAAAGTAGCGCCGGGCCAAGGGCACGTTCAGGGGGTAGCGGTTGAAGGAGCAGTAGGGACAGAGCTGCTCGCAGAAGGGGACGTGCACGTAAAGCAGGTACTCCCGGCCGGGCAGGCCCCGGGGCACCTCGATGCGGTCAAACTGGCGGAAAGTCAGGTATTCCTGGTTCAGCCGCCGGAGAAATCTGGTCAGCAAGGTTTCAACTATCATCGGTTACCTTCCGGAAGCCCGCCCTGACCGGAGAAACGGGCCGCGCCGGCAAAACGGGCGGCCCTTGCCGGCCTGGGGGAGCGGATTTGCCGCCGTCGCCGCCGCCCGCCGGAAAACAGGGCCGGGGCCGGCGTTTGCAAGGCTAATGAAATATCTCAACTATCGGTAAATGTCCACAAAAAACCGCCCATTTTTATTTGACAACCAGGCAAAAATTGTTTATGAAATGGCAACCTTTCAACCCCGCGCGGGCTCAGTGGAGAAAGCGGCATTCTGGGCCGGACGCGTTTCAGGGAGGATATGCTGATGCCGGTCATTACGGTTTCGAAGGAATATGGCTCCGGCGGGCTGGAAATCGCCAAGGAACTGGCCAAAGTTTTGAATGTCGACTATTTCGACAAGCAGATAGTCGAGCAGGTGGCGGAGCATGCCAAGGTCTCCCCTGAAGATGTCCGTGATTTCGAGGAAGAACGCCACATCAGCCTCAAGGCCTACCTGAGCAAGGTGATCGACATCGATTTCCTCAAGCAGGAAGCGGTGGAGGCCCCGGAAACGGAGGCCGGCTACGACAGCCGGGACAAGGTACCGTTCAATTTCGGCAGCCAGGGGTGGATCGACAGCGACATCTACAAGGAGATGATCGTCCGGGTCATCAGCAGCCTCGGGCAGCGGCAGCACGTGCTCATCGTCGGCCGCGGCGGCCAGTGCATCCTCCAGGACAACCCCAACACCATCCACGTGCGGATCATTGCCCGTTTCGCGGACCGGGTGCGCCGGATCATGGGCCAAAACCCCAGCCTTTCCCAGTCGCAGGCGGAAAAGCTGGTCAAGGACATGGACAAGAAAAGCCACGACTACATCAAGTATTATTTCAAGGAAGACTGGGCCGACCCCCTGCTCTACCACGTGGTGGTCAACACCAGCCAGGTCAATTTTGAAACCGCCGTGCGCTGGCTCTCCAAGCTGGCCATCGACCTGAAAACCGCTTAGCCCGAGGAAACGTCAAGCGCAAGCAAACTGAACCGTCATTGGCGTCCAGAACGCCAGACCAGCCAATACCGCTTGGATCCCGGCAGCCGGGACCGAGACGGGAGGTCGAGAAAACGCGCAATCCGGGCCGGGAGCCAGCAGCCCCGCCGGCGTTGGTTTGCCCTGTCAGCCTGCCGTCATTCGCGGCCGGCTTTTTTATTTTTTACTGGACCAGGAGAACCCATGAGCAGTGACAAACCGGTAACCACGGCGACCCTGCAGGCGATGAAAGCCCGGGGAGAAAAGATTTCCATGGTCACCGGCTACGACTATGCCGCCGCCCGGCTGATTGACCAGAGCGGCATCGACATCATCCTGGTGGGCGATTCGGTGGGCGTGGTGGTGGCCGGCCAGGCCAACACCCTGCCGGTGACGGTAGAGGAGATGATCTACCACGGCCGGGCCGTGGTCCGGGGCACCCGGCGGGCCCTGGTGGTGGTCGACCTGCCGTTCATGAGCTACCAGGTCAGCAT
>JAFDMG010000132.1 GCA_019306045.1 Deltaproteobacteria bacterium
TGGATCCATGTAGTCCCGGCCTGAGAACAGCAGGCTTTTGCCATCCGCGGTAAAGCAGGGCCTGGAAGTGAACATGTCGTTACCCTGCGGATAGATGGTGCCGGTGTCAAGCCAACGGTAGTAGCCATCGCTGGGCCGAATGATTACCAGGCGTCTTTGCTGGCTGGAGCCTGAAGGCCGTGCCGGGTCAAAGCCGATCGCGGCAATCCATTTCCCCTCCGGGCTGACCACCGATCTTTCAAACATGGTTGTCAGCCCGGTGGTCTCGGTAAGGTTGATTACTTCGTAATTATTCAGGGAAACGGCGTAGAGAACCGTACTTTTATCATCACCCCAATCGGTGGGATACGAGAAATCCGGACATATTCGATCTCCTTGTAAGGCGTGGTGTTGATCGCGGCCAGGAGGCGGTAATGGCTCCCCTGGGCGTGGATCTTGTGGAGGCGGTTGCCCTCGGCAAAAATCAGCTTCTGCCGGTCGCGGGAGACGCTCAGGGAGTTAATGAAGGGAGCTGCTTCCCCCCGCTTGTCGTCCGGGTTGGGATCGAAATAAACGTGTCCGGGCTCAAGCTCATTGTGAACCCATATCTGGCAAATGCCGTGGTGGTGGGTCTTGCTCCAGTCGTCGGACCAGTCACCCCGGAAAAGAATCTGTCCCGAACCGGTGACATCAATCTGTTCGAGGTCATGAATGTCTATTTCCCGGAGCTGGCCCCGGGGAGCGGGCAGGAGGTCAACGGCCGGGCCGCGGCCCCAGTCGGAGACGGCAAAAAGCTGGTCGTGGTAATCACTTCCGAGATAGTTGTTAACAAAACAGACGACAGTGCCGTCATCGGTGATGCCGGCAATCTTGGGGTAGGTTTTGGCCCCCAGCGGCGTGGTATTGATTTTCCAGCTGCTGCCGTCGCCCAGGTTGCGCATCACCAGCGAAACATCCCTGCCCTTGAGTTCTCGATAGGCCAGCATGCCGGTGCCGGCGAAGGCCAGGTCATAGGAGTCGAAATCGGTGCCGACATAGGCGAGAAAACTGTTCCAGGCGATATCGTCGACTACCCAGTTGAAAGCTGAAAGGAGGTCCATGCAGGTGTTGAGAACTTCCCCGGTTTCAGCCGTAACCACGCCGCCGACACAACCGGCGAAATCGCTGAGCAGACTGTTCAGGGTATCCTTGTTGGTCTGTGAAGCAAGCCCCGGATCATTCAGGGTATGGGCGAAAATAGACTGCAGACCGCGGCAGATGCCGGAGCTGAGCAAAAGATCGGCGCAATCATTGGGGATCAGGCCAGCCAGGTTTTTCAACATGTCCAGGTAGCAGTAAAGGAAATCAACCGTGTTGACCTGGATGGTCAGTTCCCGGTCTTTTTCGAAAGCCTTTTTCTGGCGATCAGTGAAGCCATATTTGGCATATACCGGCAAGGCGCGGATGATGGCCCGGAAGGTTTCGATTTTACCGGTGGTGGTTTTGATGTCGCCGCGCTCGGAATAAAAACTTGGGATATCCGGGATTTCGCCTTTGGCGGCGGTGTCGTAGACCAGTTTAAGCAGGGCGGCATACTCTGAAGGAATGATATTGGACCTGGGAGGCAGGAAATAGCGGTTGCGGTCTTCGGTGCCGGTTTTGACCACGGCAAAATTTCTCCCTCTATTGGTTGCCCTGACTTTTCCCTGGTCATCCAGCAGTTTGATGTCAATTCCCGTGTTCAGGGCCACCGTCTGGTTGATTCCTATCACCTTGGCCACGTTCGCGGTCGCCGACGGGGCGGCCAGTGGTTCCACCGCCTGCAGTTTCGCCGCCGCTGACAGGGCGGCCTGGGCGTTGGCGGCCGACATCCCCAGCATGAAATAACCCAGGGCGCGGCGGGAGTTGTATGCCGAGAGCTTCGCCTGCCCCAGGGCCGGGTGGTAAAGGTAGACCTGGCCGTCTTTCTTGATGCCGATCAGGGCGTCGTCGGCGATGGGCGCCGAGCCCTGGTAGGACTGTCCCTGGTAAATGATGGTCGCGTTCGGCACGACCAGGGAACCGTTGAAATAGCCGGCGCTGCCGTCCGGCACCGTGTCGGGGATGCCCTGCACGGTGAAGGCGGTGGACCAGAGGTAGTAGGTGTCCAGGGACCCGGCCGGGGTCAGCATCAGGTAAAGGTTGTAGGTGCCGGCCGGCAGCAGCGACGCGGAAAAGTCGCCGAAGGGTTTGGCGCTGATTTTGCCGCTGGCCGCCGGCTGCCACTTGACCAGCCCGTCCCGGGAGTAGGGATGAAAAGCGCCGTCTTGCCCGAGCAGGAAAATCTCCCTGGCGTCAAGGCCGGGAGCGTAGAGGCCAAAATAGACATCGCAGGGGCCGGCCGGGGCCGCCAGGCCGACGCCGATGCCGACCGTGCCGCCCCCGGCGGCAATACTGCCGACGCCGACGGGCTGGCATGTCACCGGATCGATGCCGGCAGCCGGGCTGGCCGCGGCCGGGTAGGCCGGGTAGGTTTGGGCGCCGGCGGGCAGCGGCAGGGCATTCGCGGCGCTGCCGGCAACCCCGGTGCCGGCGAGGGGCACAAGCAGAAGCGGGGTGTCCGGGTCATTGGAATAAATTTTGAGCCAGGCGCTTTTGCCGCCGGTGGAAGTCGGGGAAAAACTGATGGTCAGGCTGCAGTTTCCCCCGGGGGGGATGACGGCGCAGCCGTGGGTTTCGGCGAACATGGCCGCCTGGCTGCCGGTGATGACAACGGAGTTGACGTTCAGGTTGACATCGCCGTTATTGGTGACCTTGAGGGCTTTCCGCTTGGTCTGGCCAATGGTTACCGGCCCGAAATCCACCGTGGACTGGGGTTTGGCCACCTCGATGGTGGCGGTGATGTTAAAATAATCGGTGGCGCTGCCGAGGTTCAGGGTGGCGATGTACCACTTGCCGGCCCGCAAACTCGGGCTGGTGGCGGGGGTGATGGTGATGGTTTCGTCGGCGGTAGGGCCGTCGGCGCGGATATCGGCGTCGGCGTCCAGCTCGGAAACCGTACGGCCCTCTACCGGGCTGCCGTATTTCAGGTAAAGATCCAGGTCGCCGCTGCCGTGGGTAAGGGTCACCGTCAACCTGGTGGCGCCCTCGGGCACCACGATGTCGACATTGGCGTAGGTTTTTGAACGCACGTTGGTGAAAAAGGGAACCCCGCTTTCCAGGGTTGCCCGGGCCGGGGCAGGGATAAGAGCCAGGGCGGCGGCCAGGATGGCGAGGGCGAGGACAGTCCTTGTTTTCATCGGGCGAAACTCCTTTGGCAGGTTGACAACCGGACAGCAAACAGGTGTTGTCCGCTGTTTCCGGCGTTGAGCCCGCCAGTTAGCCGACGATCATCCTGGACCGATCATGCAGACCATTATTACCATGAATCGCTTGAAAACGGTAATAATCCTTTGGCGCGGCATTGTAAAAGAGCACAGGCTTTGTGCTTCAGGGGAAAATGGCAGGGGTGATTCGCAGTTTCCCGTTGCTTGCCGGGCGTCGGGGGACACCAGGCTTGACGTCGCTGGTTTCTGTCAGGCGTTCCATCCTGCCGGGGCCGCCAGCTCCCCGGGCACGTTTTTCGGCCGGTACCGGGGCACCGCCGCCAGCCGCTCCCACACCGACGGGTGGATCTTCTCCAGCCGCGGTCCCAGCCGGCCGATGGGCCGGATGTAGGGCCGCTTCGCCCAGTAGATGCCCCGCCGGGAGCGGTGCAGTTTGCCCCGGACGTCCGGCCGGGCAATCTCTGCCAGGTAATTCCGGTCAAAAACCAGCCCGGCCCGCTCCGCCTGGGCCGCCATCCACATGAGGGCGATGTCCGCCAGCCCCGTTTCCCGGTAGCCGCCGCCGACGTCGCAGTGGACGCCGGCAAACCAGGCCTGCTCCAGCACCAGCCCCGGCGTCGGCCGCCGCCGCCACAGGGCCGGTTTGAAATCCACCCGCCGCTCGTCCACGGCCACCGCGTGGGCGGCATGATCGACGATCCGGCTCAGGCGGGTGTCGTGAAAATCATACTTGCCGCGGCCCACCAGCTCCCGCACCACCTTCAGCGGAATGCCCAGGGCGCCCACCGTGTCCCAGACGCCGATAAACCTGATCCGCACCTCGCGGCTGTAGTCCCGCCGAAAGCGCCTGGCCGCCGCCGCGTCCGGCGTGACCCGGGAGCGGTACATCCGGTAGGCCCGGGGAATCAGCCCGGCAAATTCCTTGCGCAGCACCCCGACGTTGCGGATCATGCCCACCGTGCTCCGGGCGGTGTAGGCCCCGCGGCTGAAGCCGAAAAAACAGATCTCGTCCCCCTCCCGGTAGTTGTGGACCAGGAAGCGGTAGGCGTCCTGGATGTTCTTGTCGAGGCCCCGGCCGAAAGCGCCCCCCGCCAGCCGCGCCCCCAGGCCGCCCTCGGTGCCCACGCCCCAGTCGTAGAAAACCACCTGCGGCGTGCCGCCGCTCCCCGCCGGCCGCAGCGCCCGGGCCACCTTGACGACGTTGGTGACCTCCTTCTGCTCCGGGTTGTTCCAGGTGCCGTCGCAGCAGATGATGATGCGCTTGGTGCCCATGGCTGCCTCCCTGTCTTGCTCTTCCGCCCAAGTTCCCATCCGGCCGCCAAAAACCGGCCGCGCCTCCCGGCCATGGCAGCATATTTGCCGCCGTTCGTCAACCGGCTTTTTATCCATCCTTCCTCAAGAAATCCCCGTTTTCTGCCGATAACCAGATGATGACGGGGCCGCGGCCGCCGCTCGTTTTCTGTCCGCGCCGCCGCTGGTTGTCCTGCCGCTGCCAAGTGTGTTATAGCTGTGATATGACCACCGCCGTTTGGCATCCATTCATCGCCGGCAACCGGCAACTTTTCGATCAAGGCAGGGAAAGATGAAAAAAGCATTGATTACCGGCATCACCGGCCAGGACGGCGCCTACCTGGCTGAATTCCTGCTCGACAAGGGCTACGAAGTCCACGGCATCAAGCGCCGCTCCTCTTCCTTCAACACCGCCCGGGTCGACCATCTCTACCGCGACCCCCACGAACAGGGCGTACGCTTCTTCATGCACTACGGCGACCTCACCGACGCCACCAACCTCATCCGCATCATCCAGGAAGTGCAGCCGGACGAGATTTACAATCTTGCCGCCCAAAGCCATGTTCAGGTTTCCTTTGAAACCCCGGAATACACTGCCAACAGCGACGCCCTCGGCACCCTGCGGCTGCTGGAAGCCATCCGTATCCTTGGCCGGGAGCGGCAAACCCGCTTCTACCAGGCCTCCACCAGCGAGATGTTCGGTCAGGTGCAAGAGACCCCCCAGCGGGAAACCACGCCTTTTTATCCCCGCAGTCCCTATGG
>JAFDMG010000133.1 GCA_019306045.1 Deltaproteobacteria bacterium
CCTGACGCAAAAAGGGGTGGAATTCGAGGTGTACGACGTCCGGGAAAATCCCCGGAAGCTCAAGGAGATGGTTGATCTCACCGGCAGGCGGCAGGTGCCGGTCATCGTCGTCGGTGACCGTTTCCTGGTGGGTTTTGATCCCGGGGAAGTGGAAGCTTTGCTGCGTGGAGACCCTTGAAGATTTAGTGGAGGCGGCCGCCGGACGGCCGCCTTTTTTGTTTTTCCCGGCGACCGGCGGGAGCGGCCGGGGTTGCCTGCCCGGTCAATGAGCGGTAACGGAGGTTAAAGAAAGGCGATGGCCAACAGACTGGCGGCGGCAGCCAGCCCCTACCTGCAGCAGCATGCGAACAACCCCGTGGACTGGTATCCCTGGGGAGGTATCCCTGGGGAGAGGCCGCCTGGGAAAAGGCCCGGCGGGAGCAAAAGCCGATTTTTCTCTCGGTGGGCTACTCGACCTGCCACTGGTGCCATGTCATGGCCCGGGAATCCTTTGCCGACCCGGGGGTGGCGGCGCAGCTGAACCGCGACTTCGTGGCTATCAAGGTCGACCGGGAGGAACGGCCGGATATCGACCACCTTTACATGACTGCCTGCCAGGCTCTCACCGGCCGCGGCGGCTGGCCCCTGTCGGTTTTCCTGACCCCGGCGGGCGAGCCTTTCTTCGCCGGCACCTATTTTCCCCGGCAGCGGCGCCTGGGCATGCCGGGGTTTGTCGACGTCCTGACCTATATCGCCCGCCTCTGGCGGGACGAACGGCAGAAACCCCTGGCCACCGCCCGGGAGCTGACCCGCCTGCTGCAGGACCCGGTCAAGCGGACGGCCGGTGCCGGGGCGCCGGATTATTACCAGCTGCTCTCCCTGGCCCGGGAAAACCTGGGGCGGGCGTTCGACCGGCAATACGGCGGTTTTGGCTTTGCCCCCAAGTTCCCCACGCCCCACAACCTCCTGTTTCTTCTTCGCTGGCACCGGCGAACCGGCGACCTGCAGGCCCTGGAGATGGTGGAGAAAACCCTGCGCGGCATGCGCCGGGGCGGCCTTTTCGACCAGCTGGGTTACGGTTTTCACCGCTACAGCGTCGATGAACAGTGGCTGGTGCCTCATTTCGAAAAAATGCTTTACGACCAGGCGATGCTCATGCTGGCCTACACCGAGGCCTGGCAGGCGACCGGCTGGGACGAGTACGCCAAGGTGGTGGGCGAGGTTGCCGCCTATCTCGAGGAGGAGATGCGGGTCCCGGCCGGCGGTTTTTGCGCCGCCGAGGATGCCGACAGCGAGGGGGAGGAGGGGCGCTATTACCTCTGGACGCCGGCGGCGGTGGCCGCCCACCTGGACGCCGAGACGGCGGCGCTGGTCTGCCGCTATTATAATATCAGCGCCGACGGCGATCTGCCGGGAGGCAGTGTGCCCCACCTGGATGCCGGACTCGAGGAAGTGGCGGCCGAGTTTTCCCTCGCACCGGCCGCGGCGGCGGCCAGGCTGACGGCCGCCGTCGAGAAACTGCGGGCCGGGCGCCGCCAGCGGGTGCGGCCGTTCAAGGACCGGAAAATCATCGTTTCCTGGAACGGCCTGGCGATCGCCGCCCTGGCCCGGGCCGGGCGGGCCCTGGACCGGCGGTCCTGGCGGGAACTGGCGGCGGCCGCCGCGACCCGGCTGCTGACCACCGGCCACCGTCCCGATGGCGGTCTGCGGCGCTGCCTGGCCGGGGGCACTGCCGAACTGCCCGGATTCCTCGACGACTATGCTTTCCTGGTCTGGGGCCTGCTGGAGCTTTACCAGGCCGATGGCGACCCCGCCTGGCTGCAGGCGGCCGGGGAGTTGAACGACAAAATGATTGCCCTGTTCCGGGATGGTGAACACGGCCGGTTTTTTTTCACCGGCGCCGACGGCGAACCGCTGATCGCCCGGCCGGTGGACCAGGTGGACGGCGCCATTCCCGCCGGCAGCTCGGTGGCGGCCGCCAACCTGCTCTGTCTCGGGCGGCTGCTGGCGCGACCGGAACTGGAGGAGATGGGCCGCGAACTGATCGATTATACCCTGGGCATTGCCGGCAGGAATCCGGAGATTTTCACTCACCTGCTGGTGGCGGTGGATTTTCTTCTTGGTCCTGTCCGGGAGCTGGTCATTGCCGGCGAGGCGGCCGCGAATGCCACCCGGGCCATGCGGCGCCTGGCCGGGCGCCTGTTTTTGCCGCGGACGCTGACCGTTTTCCGGCCCGCCGGCGAGCGGGGCGCGGCGCTGACGGCGCTGATTCCGGCGCTCAAGTCCCTGCCGGCGGCGGTCGACGGCCGACCCTGCGCCTGCCTCTGCCGGCAGTACCGCTGCCAGGCGGTCATCGACGACCCGGAGGAACTGGCCGCGGCCCTGCAGGCCTGAGCGGCGGCCAGAGCCAGTGGCCGCAGTCCCAATTCCCGCCGCTTGTCCCCGGTTTTCGGGGTTGGAGGAGAGATAACCATGGATGAACAAATGCGCTATTTTCTGGTTTACTGTTCACCGGCCGGCAGTACCAGGCACCTGGCCGAGGTGGCAGCGGCGGAGCTTGAACGCCTGGGCAACCCCTGCACCCTGCTGGCAATCGGCCGCCGGGCCGCCATCGAGGAGGCCAGGCAGCGGCTGGCGGCCGGTGGAGGTCCCCTGTGCCTCTATCTGGGCACCCCAGTCTATTCCGCCCACGCCCTGCCGCCGGTCATAGAGTTTATCGCCGGGCTGCCGGTAGCCGCGAGCGCCTGGGCGGTTCCTTTGGTCACCTGGGGCGGCGCCACCAGCGGCGTGGCCCTTTACGAAATGACGGCCGCCCTGGCCGCGAAAGGCTACCGGCCGGTGGGGGCGGCCAAGGTGCTGGCGGTGCATTCCCTCATGTGGCAGGCCGAGCAGCCCCTGGGAGCCGGCCATCCCGATGCCGCCGATGATGAACTGCTGCGGGGGCTGGTGCGGGAAGTGGCGTTGCGGCTGGCCGCCGGCGGCGCCGCGGCCCGGCTGTCCCCGGCTGACTTGCGCTGTCAGCCGCCGGCGGTGTTTGCCCAGCTGCAGGCGGCCAGCCTGGAGCTGGCCCGGCAGACGCTGCCGCCGCGGGTGGTGGACGAGGAACTTTGCACCCAGTGCGGCACCTGTGCCGAATCCTGCCCGGTGGGGGCGGTCAGCCTCGAGCCCTTTCCCGTCTGGGGAGCGGCCTGCATTCTCTGTTTCAACTGCATGCGGGAGTGCCCGGCCGGAGCGGTGCAGGCCGATCTGTCGCCGGTGCACGCCTATATCCGCCAGCGGGCGGCGACTTTTGCCGAGACTCCCGGGTCGCAGGTCTTCCTGCCCTGAAGCGCCGGCGGCGACCGCCGGCAGGAGGCGCGAAAAAGTAGAATTTGATGAGCAGTCGTTCGTGGTTTCTCGTCCCGGAAGCCGGCAATGGTGCCGGGGACGCCTACTATCGGGAGATCGACCTGATCAAGGCGGTGGCCGTGATCGCCGTGGTCGTGCTGCACAGCCTGCCGGTGGACACCCTGAAAACGCTGCTGGCTCCTTTCCATGTCTGGCAGGCGGTGCCGGTTTTCATGATGGTGGCCGGGATGAACAGTTATTTTTCGGCCGCCCGGCTGCCTGCCGGCTGGCGGGCCCACTACGCCGCCCGCCGCTGGCGCCGCTATGGCCGGCGGCTGCTGGCGCCCTTCACCGTTGTCTGGCTGCTGGAAGTCGCGGTGCTGCTGGCAACCAGGCGGCCGCCGGCCGGCAAAATCTTCTTTTCCTATTTCAGCGGCGGTTTTGGTCCCGGCAGCTATTTTATTCCCATTTTTGTCCAGCACCTGCTGTTTTACCCGCTGATTTTCCGCTGGCTGCGCCGCTTTCGGGATAAGCAGTCCCTCCTGCTGCTCCTGGTTTTCTTCGGGGCTGCCCTGTTGCTCGAGTATCTGTGCGTGGCGGCCAACCTGCCGGAGAAGGTTTACCGGCTCCTGTATGTCCGCTATTTTTTCGCGGTGGCCGTCGGCAGTCTCCTGGTCAGCCGGTCGTTTAGCCGGCCGCTTTTCCGGTTGCTGGCCTTCCTGTCTATTTGCTATGTCTGGGGTACGGTCTACGGCCGGCTTCGCCTGCCGTTCATCTACCCGGCCTGGGGATTCCAGCACGCGCCGGCCTATTTTTACACCGCTTTGCTGGTGGCGGGCTGCTGGCGGGGCTACGGCCGCTGGCGCCGGCCGGCCGGCTGGCTGCTGCCCGTCGGCCGGGCTTCTTTCCATGTTTTTCTCGTGCAGATGCTCTGGTTCTGGCTCTGGGGCCGCCACTTGCGGCCGCTGCTGGGCAGCGACGTCGTTTACCTGCTGGTGAACCTGGCCGTCATTTTGCCCCTCGGCGGCGGCTTTTACGCTCTGCACCGTTTTGTCGACCGGCGGCTGAGCCCCGGCGGCGGTCAGCCCCGGCCGGCCTGAAGCGGCCGGGAAAATTGCTACTCCGAGGGGGAAAATGGCTTTACAAATTCTGCAACTGTTGAAAATGCTGCCGCGAACCAACTGCGGCGACTGCGGCTACCAGACCTGCATGGCTTTTGCCACCCACGTGCTGCGGGAGGGAGAAGACCCGGCCCGCTGTCCCCATTTTGCCCCGGACAAGCTCAAACTGGTGCAGGAAACCCTGAAGCACCAGGAAGAGGCGGGGATTACCGCCTTTCCGGAACACTTCATCAGCGCCAAGCAGCATGTCATCGACAAGATCCGCGATTACGATCTGGCGGCCCTGGCGCCTTTTCTCGGCGCCCGCTGCGAGCGGCGCCAGGGGGAGGAAGTGCTGGTGCTTCGGCTGCTGAACCGGCTCTATGCCGTCGGCAAACAGGAGGTGACCGCCCTGGACGGGGAGGAACAGGACATCTGGGAGCACGTGCTGCTCTACAACTACATTGCCCAGGCCTGTCGTCGGCCGTTGAGCGGCAAATGGCTGGCCATGGGGGAGCTGCCCGGAGCGCTGGCCAAAAAGAAGGCTTTCGAGGAGGGCTGCGAGGACAAGATCGCCCGGGCCTATACCGGCCGGCCGGCCGCGCTGCGGACGGCGCTGGCCGGCCTGGAAGCGACGTTTCCGGCCATGGAAACCAATGCCGAGTTGCACGCCGTTTTTTATCCCCTGCCCCGGGTGCCCTTTCTGCTGTTGTTCTGGGACGCCGACCTGGAAGACGGCTTCCCGGCCAAAGTGAAGATCATGTTCGATGAGACCGTACTCTGTTTCCTGGATATCGAGTCGCTGGTTTTCCTCGGTGAGAAAACCGCCGACTGCCTGGTGGCGGCGTCATGAACGGCGTTCTTGACTACCACTGGCGGACCGC
>JAFDMG010000134.1 GCA_019306045.1 Deltaproteobacteria bacterium
GCGGCGGCCCGCGGCGAACTGGCCTACCTGGACGACCTGGCCTACCAGGTGGAAGAAGCCCGGGACGCCGACGAACGGGCGGCGCTGGCCGCCCTCCTCGGCCTCGAACCCCGGACGCACGGCCGGCGGCCGGCGGCGGCCGGAAAACCGGGGAAAGCAGCGGCTGGAGAAAAAAGCGGCCGTGTACCGCCGGGCGTCGAAACCCACCACCTGCCCGGCGGCGCCGTCGTCTACGTCGGCAAAAACGCCGCCGGCAACGAGCAGATCTACCGCCGCCTGAGCCGCGGCGACGACCTCTGGTTTCACGCCCGCAACCTCCCCGGGGCCCACGTGCTGCTGAAAACCCCCGGCGGCCGGCCGGCCACCGAGGCGGAGATCGAGGCCGCCGCCCGCCAGGCGGCCCGCAACTCGAAAGGTAAAAACGACAGCCGGGTTGAAGTGCTCTGCCTGCCGCGCAAATACCTCAAGAAACCCAAGGGAGGAAAACCGGGCCAGGTACTGATCAGCGGGCCGCAGCGGACCTTCACCGTGCGCCTGCCGCCAACCTGAAACAATCCCCCTGCCTGCCAAGTTCCCTTACTTGAAGCGCTTTTTGAACTCACGAATGACAAAACCCAGGTGTTCCTGCATCGCCAGCTCGGCATACACCGGGTCCTTGGCCTGGATGGTCTCATAGATGTTGCGGTGATGCTTCAGGATCAGCTCCTGGTCTTCCCGGCTGGTATAGAGTTTTTCCCGGGTTGACTGGATGGAAAACTCGATCAGGTCGTAAATCATGTTGATCAGGTGGGAAAAAATGGTGTTGTTGACCGCGGCGGCAATGGCCAGGTGAAAGTGGAGATCCTTTTTAAAATCGATAATCCCCTGGTCAAAATCCTCTTCCATTTCCTGCAGGTGCCTTTCGATGGTCCGCAGTTGCTCCGCCGTCCGCTTCAAAGCCGCTTCCTTGGCCGCCCACGATTCCATGAACGCCCTGATTTCAGCCAGCTCAAGGATTTTTTTCTTGTCTTCCTTTAACAAAATCTGGAGGGGATTGTCCTCGGGCTCGGCGATGATGTTCTTGACCAGGCTGCGGCCGCCGGGCACGGTTTTCAGAAAGCCGGACATCTCCAGATAGCTCAGAGCCTCCCGGAGGGAGGCCCGGCTGACATTCAATGATTCAGCCAACTTTCTTTCCGCCGGGATTTTGTCCCCCGCCTTGAGCTGGCCGCTGGCGATGTACGCCAGAATGCGGTTGGCTATTTTTTTCGGCTTTTTTTCAATTTCGATGGGCTTGAACAAAGTATCCATGATGAACCTTTTCGTCCTATTTCATCTACATTCTTGTAGCAAAACGTAGACAATGGCGGAAATAAATTGAATCAGCTCAGCGGCAATCCATGTTTTTTCATTTTCCGATACAGCAGGGTCCGATGAATCCCCAACAGTTCCGCCGCCCTGGTTTTATTGTGGTTAACGGCACTCAAGGCCCGGCAGATAGATTCCTTCTCCACTTCGTTGACGGCGTCCTGGAGAGCAAATGAATTATTGGCCCGCTCCTGCCGGGAAGAGAGGTGGGGCGGCAAATCTTCCCGGGTGATGACATCCCCGGCAATCAGGGACAACACCCGGCTGAGAACATTGGCCATTTCCCGCACATTGCCGGGCCAGTCATACTGCTGCAGGCTCTCGACCACGTCGGCATCCAGCGTCACCTGGCCGCGGCCAAACTCTTCCCCCAGCTCCGCCAGCAGGTGCCTGGCAATCGGCAGGATATCTTCCCGCCGCTCGCGCAAAGGGGGAATGGACAGGGCAATGCCGCCGAGGCGATAGTAGAGATCCTTGCGGAAATAACCATCGGCCACCCGCTTTTTCAAATCCTGGTTGGTTGCCGCCACCAGACGAAAATCGGAGTTGATCAATTTGATGCCGCCCACCCGCTCAAACTCCTTTTCCTCCAGCACCCGCAGCAATTTCGGCTGCATTTCCGGGGACAACTCGCCAATCTCGTCGAGAAAGATCGTCCCCCGGTGAGCCAGTTCAAATTTACCCGGCTTGCCGCTCGCCTGGGCGCCGGTAAAAGCACCCTTTTCGTAGCCAAAAAGTTCCGCCTCCAGCAGGTCCCGGGGAATGGCAGCGCAATTGATGCGAATGAAAGGCTGCCGCCGCCGGGGGCTGGCGTGATGAATCGCCTGGGCAAACATCTCCTTGCCGGTCCCCGATTCGCCGGTGATCAAAACCGGCAGGCTGGTGGCCGCCGCCTTGAGGGCCGTTTTCTTCAACAGCTCCATGGCCCGGCTGTCGCCGACAATGCTGTCGAAGGTGTAGCGCGTTGAGCGCAGGGAAAGGATTTCCTCTTCGTACAGCCGCACCTTGGACTCGAGCAGGGAAAGCTTCTTGGCCAGTTTGGAAACGTCGCGCACGTTTTTGAACATGACCTGGCCGAAGACGGCAATTACCCGCCCGTCTTTTTTTATGGGGATGCGCTGGACCACCATGTCCTGGCCCCGGATGCGGTGGGACTGGTTGATTTCCGGGATGCCGGTCTGGGCCACGATGTGCATGCGGGTGTTTTCAATGACATCGGTAATGTGTCGGCCGATCTGGGCCGCGGCCCTGATGCCCAGGAACTGGCCGTAAGGCTCGTTGAAGTGAAGGATATAACCGTCGGCATCCGTAACCACCACCCCGTTATAGATGCTGTCGACAATGCGCTGGTAAAGATCCAGCTGCCGCAACATTTCCCCGGTTTCGCTTCCGGGCGCCAATGCTGACCTGGCTCCTTTGCCCATGATGACCGGCTCCCCTGTCCACACTGTATATTATTTGCTACAAAGTTTTACTATATGGCTTTATGCCAGGCAATGCAAGCGAAAAACCACGCCGTCCTTGGCAGCCTTTTCTCCCGCAACCGGTGAATTTCCATAATGATATTCTAACTAAAAAAATATCTCGTGGACACGGCAATCATCCTGGCCCGACTATTGCTTGCCAGAACTGTCGCGGGCACCGGATGGAAACCATATTTTAATAATGGCAAAAAAACGCCATTAGTTCTTGACAAAAGGTTTAATAGCCATTATGGAATCTTCTATTGGTCTGATGGTCAGACCAGTTTTCGCAAGGAACGGCCATCGACCTCCCTGAAAAGCCAAGACGGTCCCGGCCGCGCTGCCAAACCCCATGCCAACGGAAAAAACCCAACCACCCCCAGCAAACACCAGGGAGAAACCAAATGCTTGCCAATAAAACAGCTATCGTTACCGGCGCCGGCAGCGGCATCGGCAAGGCCATTGCCCTTCACCTGGCCGCCAACCAGGCCCAGGTGGTAGTCGCCGACATCAATGAAGCCAGCGCCGGCGATACGGCGGCGGCAATCACCGCCCAGGGCGGCCGGGCAATCGCCGTCGGCTGCGACGTGGCCGACGAACACAGCGTCGGCGAAATGGTGCAAAAAGCCGTCTCCTCTTTCGGGTCAGCCGACATCGTGGTCAACAACGCCGGCCTGCAGTTCATCAGTAAAATAGAAGAGTTCCCGCTGGCAAAATGGAACCAGCTGCTTTCAGTCATGCTGACCGGCACCTTCCTCTGCACCCGGGCCTGCGTCCCCTACATGAAAGAAAAATCCTGGGGCCGGATCATCAACATTTCCTCCGCCCACGGCAAGGCGCCGTCACCCTGGAAATGCGCTTACGTGGCCGCCAAGCACGGCATCATTGGCTTCACCAAAGTGATGGCCTGTGAACTGGCGGCCTGGAACATCACCGCCAATTCCATCTGTCCCGGCTACGTGCTGACGCCGCTGGTAAAAAAGCAGATCAAGGATCTGGCCGTCCAGTACAACATCAGCGAAGCCGAGGTGCCGGAACAGGTGCTGCTGAAAAATCAGCCGTTGAAGAAACTGGTCACCACCGAGGAGCTGGCCAGCCTGGCCCTCTACCTGGCCAGCGACCAGGCGCAATGCATTACCGGCCAGGCGCTCAGCATCGACGGCGGCTGGACTTTCTGTTGATCATTATCGTCGTGAAGCTTGGGCTTCATCATTATATTAACTGCAGAATGGAGGAGGAAAAGATGAAAAAAGGATTCTGGTTGCTGGTAGCGTGTCTGTTCACTCTGTCACTTTTGAGCATCCCCACGACCGCCATGGCGGGCAAACGGGCGAAATTCGGCACCGACGCCCGGCACGAAGCCGTGAAACGCCTGAAAGTCACGGCCTCCCACGAAAAACCAATCCGCTGGAAAATGGTCATGCCCTGGTCCAAGGGCCTGCTGTTCTACGACTACGCCCAGCATTTTGCCGACTCGGTGCGGCTGGCGTCGGGCGGCCGTTTGCTGATCAAATGTTTCTCCGCCGGCGAGCTGGTGCCGGCCATGCAGTGTTTCGACGCCGTGAGCAAGGGCTCGGCTCAGTGCGGCCATGACTGGCCGGGATACTGGAAAGGCAAGAACGAGGCTTTCGTCGCCTTTGCCTCGGTGCCCATGGGCATCGACGCCGAGCTGTACAACGTCTGGCTGTATGAGCGCGGCGGCGCCGAAATGATGAACGAACTGTACGGCCGCTACAACATGGTTGCTTTTCCCGGCGGTCAGGCTGGCCAGGAAATGGGCTTCTTCTCAAATAAAAAAGCCACCAAGCTCCAAGATTTCAAGGGCATGAAAGTGCGGACCCCGGGCTGGTTCATGGACATTATGAACAACATGGGCGCTTCGGTCAGCCCGCTGCCCGGCGGCGAGGTCTACCTGGCGCTGGAGCGCGGTGTCATCGATGCTGCCGAGTT
The DNA here is from genome assembly GCA_019306045.1 of Deltaproteobacteria bacterium. Classification (GTDB taxonomy): domain Bacteria; phylum Desulfobacterota; class Anaeroferrophillalia; order Anaeroferrophillales; family Anaeroferrophillaceae; genus JAFDMG01. The sequence continues at coordinate 4,761 of JAFDMG010000134.1, forward strand.
TTCCGCTCCGGCCGTGAATTACCCCATGGGTTTTGACGAAATCACCAAGTACGTCATTGAACCCGGCGTTCATCAGCCTGGCACGCAGTTCGGCCTCTTTTTCAACAAGGATGCCTACAACAAGCTGCCCGAAGACCTGAAATGGATCATTAAAATCTGCGCCAAGGAAACCCAGCTCTGGAGTTACAACTGGACCACCAACCTCAACCTGAAAGCCATCGAACTGTTCGCCATCGAACTGTTCAAGAAAAATGTCGAATTCGTCAAAATGGACAAGGACACCATCATTGCTTTCAAAAAAACCACCCACGACTACCTGGAAAGCCTGAAAGCCAAATACCCGGACGTCAAGAAAGTCCTCGATTCCCAGGAACAGTTGATCAACGAATTCGCCGACTGGCGCGACATCCGCTCCGGCATCACTCCCTGGCCTTACAAAACCTTTATCAGCGGCAGAACCCACGAATAACATTCACTGCCGCCGGCAACAGGCGGCGCTCACTTTCCGGGCAGTCTTGCCCACGGTCCGCAAGGACAATAATTCGTTGTACCCGGCATGGGTGCCTCCCCGGCACCCATGCCGGCTGCTAACTCTCAACCATTAATTCCGGTGATTATTATGGGCAGTACGATAATCAGGTTGATTGACACCACCAATGAAAAGATCGGCCAGCTGGGGGCTTTGCTGATCCTGCCGATGGTGGGGGTCGTGGTCTACGAAGTCATCATGCGCTACATTTTCACCGCCCCCACTTCCTGGGGCTTCGAAACCACCACTTTCATCTATGGCATCCATTACATTCTCGGCCTCAGCTACACCCAGCTGCACAACGGCCACGTGGCCATCGACATTTTCGAGGCCAAGCTGCCAACCAAAAAGCGGGCGGCCCTCAGTATTTTTACCAGCCTGGTGATATTCTTTCCTACTTTCACCTGCATGACCATTTTCTCCTGGCGCTATGCCCTGGACTCCTGGCGGAACTGGGAACATCAATCAACCAGCTGGAGCCCTCCCCTTTATCCGTTCAAAACCATCATGGCCATCGGCTTCACCCTGCTGCTCCTGCAGAACTTTTCCAAGCTGCTCAAGGACTGGCAAATCGTCACCGGCCGGCAAGGGGAGGAAAAAATATGAGCCCGGAACTGCTTACCATCCTGATGTTCGGCACCCTGATTGTTGCCATTGCCATGGGACATCCCCTGGCCTACACCCTGGCCGGAGTCGCCGTCCTGTTCGGCCTGATCGACAACGGTTTCAATGTCCCGGCCCTGTTCGACATGCTGGCCAACAACTCCTGGGGCCTGATGCAAAACTATGTCATTGTCGCCGTACCCCTCTTTATCATGATGGCCCAGGTCCTCGACCGCTCCAAGGTCGCCGACAAGCTTTTCGAATCGCTGTACATCGTGCTGGGCGGCCTGAAGGGCGGCCTGGGCCTGGCGGTGGTGGTGGTCAGCACCGTGTTTGCCGCCACCACCGGCATCATCGGCGCCTCGGTGGTCGCCATGGGCCTGCTGGCCGGCCCGGCCCTGATCCGGAAGGGCTACCAGAAAGAGCTGTCTTCGGGCATTATCTGCGCTTCCGGCACCCTGGGCATCCTAATCCCCCCCAGCATCATGCTGGTGGTCTACGGCGGCCTTACCGGCTACAAGGAAACCTCCGTCGGCAACCTGTTCGCCGGCGCCATCCTGCCCGGCATCCTGCTCTCATCGCTGTACTTCCTGTACATCACCCTTTTGTGCCACTTCAACCCCAAGATCGGGCCGCCGATCCCTGAAAGCGACCGCACCCACACCGCGGCCCAGAAATGGGCCATGACCATCAAGTCCCTGGTACCGCCGCTGGGCCTGATCCTCACCGTCATGGGCACCATTCTTTCCGGCATCGCCACCCCCACCGAAGCCGCCGCCCTCGGGGTGGTCGGCGCCATGCTCCTGGCCCTGGCCAACAAGCAGCTGACCTGGCAGGTGTTGAAAGAAGCCAGCATCTCCACCTACAAAACCACGGCGATGATCATGATGCTGTTTATCGGCGGCAAATTTTTCAGCACCGTTTTTCTCAGCATGGGCGGCGGCGACGTGGTTGCCAACTTTCTTCTGGGCAGCGGTCTGAACCGCTACCTGGTGCTGGCCATCATGATGGCCATCGTCTTTTTCATGGGCATGTTCATCGACTGGGCGGCGATCCTGCTGGTTACCGTGCCGATTTTTACCCCGATCGCCATGGAACTGGATTTCAACCCTCTCTGGTTTGCCATGCTCATGTGCGTCAACCTGCAGACTTCGTTCCTGACGCCGCCGTTCGGCTACGCCCTCTTTTATTTCAAGGGCGTGGCACCGCCGGAGATCAACATCGGCCACATCTACCGGGGCATCATCCCTTTTGTGGCCCTCCAGCTGCTCGGCCTGGTTCTGCTGGTTATTTTCCCGGAAATTATCACCTGGCTGCCGTCGGTGGTCTTCAGTCACTGATCGACGGCGGAAGTTACTTTCAGCGAACGGCAATAAGGATAATTCCCGCGGTTCCCGGCAAGATCCTTGCCGGCCATTCAAATAAATCGCATGAAAGGGTGGATGAGCGCAAAAATCTTTTCTTCTCTTCCCGGCTAAGACCAAAAGGGCGCCAGCCACCGCTTGCCGGCGGCCAGGAACCAAACCACTCAATGACCGGAGGGAAAAATGCTCAGGCAAGGCAAAACATACGCGGAAGTATACCGCAATTTCCACTGGGAAATTCCTGAGTTCTACAATCTTGGCGTCGACCTCTGCGACAAGTGGGCCGCGGATCCGCAGCGGCTGGCGCTGATCTATGAAGACGAAACCGGCAAGGTGGAAAACTACACCTTCAGCATGATCAAAAAAGCCTCTGATCAGCTGGCAAACGTTTTCCTGGGCCTGGGAGTCGATGTCGGCGACCGGGTGGCGATCCTGCTGCCCCAGCGGCCGGAAACCGCCGTTGCCCATATCGCCGCTTACAAGATCGGCGCCATCGCCATCCCCATGTTCACCCTTTTCGGCACCGACGCCCTGCAGTACCGCCTGCGCAACAGCGCCGCCAGGATCGTTATTACCGACCAGGCCAACCTGGAAAAAATCACCGCCATCTGGCCGGAGCTGCCGGCGCTGAAGCAGGTGCTGGTCACCGGAGCCGTCAAAGCCGACGAGCGGATTTTTTCCCTGCCGGAAATGCTCGCCCGGGCCGCCGACCAACTGCAGCCGGTTAGCACCAGAGCCGACGATCCAGCCCTGATCATCTACACTTCCGGCACCACCGGGCCGCCAAAAGGGGCGCTGCACGCCCACCGGACGCTGCTGGGACACCTGCCCGGGGTGGAATTTCCCCACAATTTCTTTCCCCAGCCGGGAGATCTTTTCTGGACCCCGGCCGACTGGGCCTGGATCGGCGGCCTGATTGACGTTCTTTTTCCCAGCTGGCATCACGGCATCCCGGTCCTGGCCCACCGGGCCCGCAAGTTCGACCCGGAACAGGCTTTCCAGCTGCTGGCCAAACACCGGGTCCGCAACGCCTTCATGCCGCCCACCGCCCTCAAGCTCATGCGCCAGGTTGCCAACCCCCGAGAACGCTACGACTACCAGCTGCGCAGCATTGGCAGCGGCGGCGAAACCCTGGGTGAAGAGCTGCTCAACTGGGGCCGGGAAACTTTCGGCCTGACCATCAATGAATTCTACGGCCAGACCGAGTGCAACCTGATTGTCGGCTGCTGCGCCGAAGTC
>JAFDMG010000135.1 GCA_019306045.1 Deltaproteobacteria bacterium
ACCACGGCGCCGATGAAGAGGCCGACCACCCCCGCCAGCATCATGCCCCCGAGGGCGCCGATGAGGATGACCACCATGGGAATGTTGACCCCGCGGCCCATGAGAATCGGCTTCAGCAGGCTGTCGCTGGAGGATACCAGCAGGCACCAGACCAGGAAAACCACCGCCGGGGTCGTGCCGGCGACGGTGAAGTACCAGGCGGCCACCGGGCCGAGCACGAGAATTGCCGGCAGCTGGATCACCACGCAGACCAGCACCAGCAGCGACCAGAGGGGAATGGCGGGAATGCCGGCCACCAGCAGGCCGAGGGCGGCGAGCACGGACTGGATGACCGCCACTCCGACCACGCCGAGCATCACCCCGCGGATGGTGGCGGTGGCCAGGCTGGTGATTTCCGGCTCCCGGTCGCCGGCCAGCCGCCGGACCAGCTGCCGCCATTTGGCCGCTCCCTGCTCGGCGGTGGCCAGCAGCACGGTGGCGATGACGGTGGCAAACACGAACACGAAGATCGCCTTGAGCCCCCCGGCCGCCGAACCCAGGAGGTAGCGGGCCGCGGTTTTCAGCTGGGGAGCGTACTGCTTCGCCAGGGCGCTCAGGTTTGTCGAGGCCAAGGACCAGCTTTTGCTGAGGTACGGTCCCACCACCGGCCAGTCCTCGACCCCGGCGGGCGGCGGCGGGATAGTTAGGCCCCGGTCCAGGGTCTTCACCAGCAGCTGCACCACGTTGTAGGAAGAAGAGGTCAGCATGACCAGGGGCACGACGATGGCGATGAGCGCCAGGAGGCCGAACAGCCCGGCGGCCAGTTTGCGCCGGCCGCCCAGGAAAGCGGCCACCCTGCCGATCAGCGGCTCCGTGGTCACCGCGATGATGACGCCCCAGATGACCGGCACCATGAACGGCTGGACGATAAGGTAGCTCCAGTACACCAGGGTACCGACAATGGCGATCTTGATCACCGCATTCAGGGCATTCTTTTCAAAAATCCGGCTTTGATCGACTGCGTTCATGGATTGCTCCTCGCCCCGCCGGACGCCGGCGGAACCGGGGAGGAGATCACTCCTGCCCCTGGTCGAAAATAAAACTTTTTATGCTTTTCTGCAAATAACTTTCAAAAAACTCAATGAGCAGGTTGTCGCCGTACTTAATGATCGTGTGCAGCAGGGGAATCGGCAGCAGGCAGTTGTTTTGCTTGGCTTCCTCCAGCACGATCTGGGTGAGGATCAGGGCGGTGACGTCCTCTTTGCTCTTGGCGTCGATCACTTCCACGTCCGAGCCCTGGCGAATGAGTTCGGCAACCTCCTGCAAGGTGACATACTCGCTGTTGTCGGTATTGTACAAGCGCCGGTTGGTGTATTTTTTCAACAAGACCTTCTTCAATTTACCTGCCCTCCAAGATTAGGGAAATTTAATCATGCAATGCACAAAAAAATATCGTCTTCAACTTATATTTTCTTGACAACCGCAATGCTGTTGGCTAATAAAATCGCAATATAATTGAAAAAAATATAATTTTCAAGAAAAATAATTTTTTTGACAAAAATATGTGCACTGCAACATTTTTTGCTTGACATCCGCAAAGGTTGGCGGTATAAGAGGCAAAATTCAAGCCCGACAGGCAACCAAGGTACCAGCCGGTACCACATTTCAATTAGGAGTTGACCATGGCACAGAAACAAACCAACCAGAAACAGACAAAGGAGAAGAAAATGGACCAGAAACAGATGATGAAGCAGATGCTGGAAATGAACAAAGTCGCTTGCGACACCACTTTTCAGACCATCACCACTATCCAGGAACAGTCGGAAGCGATGACCAAGAAACTGATCGCCCAGGCTACCTGGATGCCGGAAGAAGGCAAGAAAGCCATCGACGAGTGGCTGGCCGCCTACAAGAAAGGCCGGGACAATTTCAAAAAGATGGTCGACGACGCTTTCGACAAGGTTCTGAAAAGCTTCTAAGAGTTCTAAGAGACTGAAAAACAACTCCGCCAGACCGAAGCGGTGCGTCTCACAGAAACGAACCATCTCTCAAACGAGATTTTTTGTGAGGCGCACCGTCTTTCGTAAACCGAACCGGTCAACGTGCCTCTGGACCGGTCGCCAGAAAAACCAGCAACGGCGCGGACAGCTTTGCGAATCAGAATCGCAGTTGCCGCGCTTTTCCATAATTTTTCAACGCTATCAGCCAGCAGCAATCTCCAAACCACGGCAGTCCGCTACCCGGCGCCGACTGGAAAATCGGGGAGATGTGCTTTTTAAGGAGAAGAATTCCAGATGAACAAAAACCCCTGTACCCCCACTTTCGATCCGGAGAAATTCAACCTGGATCAATTGTGCAGCCAGATGACGGACTATCTCCAGCAGCAGACCGCCCTGCAGCTGGAAATGCTGCAGGCCGGCATGGAAAGCGGCCAGGCGGCCCTGGCTTACAACGAAGGGCTGGCCAACTACCTGAAAGCCTTTGCCGAGCCCCAGCAGATCGCCGTCGAATCATTTTTTCGCCTCCAGCAGGAGAAGGCCAAGCTGCTGCCCTCGTATGAAGACTTCCGGGACCATGCCGAGCTGTTGAAGTTCAACCTTGAACTGGCCGGCAAGGGCCTGCAGAGCACCCTGACCAGCATGGCCGACTTTCACTGGCGCAAACTCACCGAAGCCTGGGTCGCCATGGTAAAGACGATCATCAACGGGGATCAAAGCGGCGAAGAGCTGTTCAAATTCATCCGCCAGCAGGCCACCCTGCTGGACAAGGTTGTCCATCAATATCCCCAGGCGATCAAGGCCATCAAGGAAGAGTACGGCTTTCATTTCGACCGGGAAGGCTACCGGAAGGCGGCGGAAACCGACCGCTTCTTCCTTTACCAGGTGCTGCCGTCGGACCCGAAAGTCAAGGTCCGGGAAGACGGCAAGCCGGTGCTGCTGATTCCCCCCTACGTCCTGGGCGAAAACATTCTCTGTTTTCTCCCCGGGGAGCGGAAAAGCTACGCCCACGCCTACGCCAACCAGGGGGTGCCGACCTACATCAGGGTGGTGAAAGACATCCGCACCACGCCGGCGGTCCAGGACATGAACGGCGAGGACGACGTGCGCGACACCCGCTATTTCTGCGAAAAGCTGCGGGAACGCCACGGACGGCCGGCAACCCTGAACGGCTACTGCCAGGGCGGGTTTTTCGCCACCCTCGCCGTGCTCTCGGGCGAGCTGGACGGCCTGGTGGACACCCTGATCACCTGCGTCGCCCCCCTGGACGGCACCCGCAGCCGGGACCTGGCCCGGTTCATGGCCAACATCCCGGCAAACTTCACCGACCTGGGCTATGCCGTCCAGCCGCTGCCCAACGGCAAACCGGTGGTCAGCGGCAAGGTGATGAGCTGGGTCTACAAGCTGAAAAGCATCGAGTCGGAAGCCCCCCTGGTGGTCTTCTACCGCGACCTGGCCATGTTCGACCAGCTGCTGGAAAAGGGCCGGGAGGCCAGCAAAACCGCCTGCGCCATCAACTACTGGCTGCTCTATGACCAGGTTGACATGCCGGTGGAGGTCACCAAGCTGAGCTTTGCCTCCTACAACACCCCGGTGGACAAGGAGGGCACGCTGCCCATCAAGCTTTTCGGCCGCCGGCTCAACTTCAAGCGCCTGGAGGAAAAGGGAATCAACTTCCTCATCTGCTACGCGGCCGCCGACGACCTGGTGGACCGGGACGCCGCCGTGGCCGCCTGCGACTACGTCAAGGCGGAAGTCACGGAATTCCCCAAGGGGCACGCGGCCATTGCCACCTCCTGGTCCCACCCCGAGTCGGCCTGTGCCCTGCACACCGTTTTCGGCAACAACTACCGGGGACCGGTGCGCTACCACCTGGACATCGAGGCCGGCCAGCGCCAGGCCGAGCCGGCGGCCATCGAGGTGAAAACCCCGGCGGCCAAAAGCAAGGCCAGCGGCCAAACCGCGGCCAAAACCGGGAGCAAGGCGGCGAAAGCCGGCGGCAGGAAAGCCGCGGCGGCCCCGGCCAAAACCAAGGCCAGGACCAAGAAAGAAGCCAGCGACAAAAAAACCGCGCCCCAGGCGGCGGCGGTGAAAAAAGAGGCCGCACCAGCGAAAGCGGCGCCGGCGGCCGTGAAATCACCGGTCGGCGAGAAGAAGACGGCCAGCGAAACCGCCAAGACGGCGAGCAGCAAAACCGCCGCGGCCGGCGGCACCACCACCCCCGCCACGGCCAAGACGGCGGCCGGCAGCCAGCAGGCCCCGAAACCGGCCGGCAGCGGCCAGGCCGCGGGCGGGAAAACGCCGGCCGGTGGCAAAAAATAAATTTTCACGGTAAAAAACAACAGCGCAAATAAAAAAAAACCAAAAAACTTGAGGGAGGAAATCATGCTGGAAATCAAGGATTCGGTCGCAGTTATAACCGGCGGCGGCAGCGGCATCGGCGCTGCCCTCGCCACTGACTGGGTGAAAAAAGGCGGAAAAGTGGTGCTTTTCGACATCTCGGAAGAGCATCTGGCCAAGACCAGGGCCGACATTGAGGCCCTGAACGGCGAAGTAACCACCGTGGTCGGCAACGTCAGCAACGAGGAGGACTGCAGCCGGCTGGCGGAAACCGCCATCGAGAAATACGGTCGCATCGACCTGGTAGCCCCCTTTGCCGGCATCACCCGCGACGGTTTCATGATCTCCGTCGACCGGCAGACCGGCAAGGTAAAAAGCAAAATGTCGCTGGAACAGTTCCAGTCGGTGCTCGACGTCAATCTGACCGGGGTTTTCCTCACCGTGCGGGAATGCCTCGAGCGGATGATCAATCATGACTGCCGCGGGCTCGTCTGCCTGGTTTCCTCCATCGGTTCCCTGGGCACGGCCGGGCAGATCAACTACTCCTCCTCGAAGGCGGCCATGTCGGTGATGCCCAAGGTTTTGACCGCCGCTTTCTTCCGCCAGGGGCTGTCGCACCGCCTGCGCTGCGTCGCCATCGCCCCGGGTTACACCGGCACGGCGATGGTCAAGGGCATGGACGAAAGGATCATCGACAAGATCCTGCAGCAGGTGCCGCTCGGCCGCCTGATCGAGCCGGAAGAGGTAACCTCGCTGGTGTGCGAGCTTTACCGCAACGAGGCCTGCTCCGGGGACGTCTATTTCATTCACGGCGGTCTGCGGCTGGGTTCCCGGGGCTAGGGCCCGCCGCCGCGCCGTTGCCGTTATACAGGATTGTTAAAGGAGTGGGGACGGAAAGGCGGCCGCCCGGAGACCCGGGCCGGCCGCCAGACCGCCGGATGTCAACCTGAACATTGCAAGGAGGGCCGCAACATGTCAAACAAGGAAATCTTTTTACTGACCAAATCCTATTACAAGACCGCCCTGGACAATTTCGAGCTCTACCAGAAAAACAGCGAAAAAATGCTGAAAATCTTTCTGGACCAGTACGGTGATCTGAACAGCGATTTCATGAAAAACTACGAGGAGTGGATGGCCAACAGCCACAAAGCTTTCGACGACTACCGCAAGCTGATCCTCGACGGCCTCGATTACCTGGCCGATACATTCGATAAATAACCGTTGCCAACCGCAACGGTTACCGGGGGGACGGCCTTGATGCCGTCCCCTCTTCTTTGCGGGCGCCGTTGAAATCAATCCTTTTCCTGACATAGCTGCCCGGGGCCGGGGCCAGCATCGGGTACCGGTCACTGCCCAGCCGGGGCGGCGCCGGCACCAGGACGCCGGCGCGGCGCCGCAGCCAGCGGCGCCAGTGGGGCCACCAGCTGCCGGGATGATGGGCGGCGGTGGCCAGCCAGTGGTCGGCGCCCCCCTGCCGCTCGCCCCCCGC
>JAFDMG010000136.1 GCA_019306045.1 Deltaproteobacteria bacterium
CCAGCCGCGGCTGGGACGCCAGCAGCGGCGCAGCCAGTGAGCCAAGTTCTTGATATTGTAGCGTTTGATCACCACTTTCTCCCCCGCCCACTCCACCAGGGCGACGGTGGCGCTGTTGCCGTCCTTCAGCCTTTCCCCGGCCACCACCAGCTCGTCCAGGCGGCGGTAGAACTCCCGCCAGGGGCCGGCGTCATAGCCGCGGCGGCAGGCCAGCAGGCGCCGCCAGCTGCGAGCAACCACAAAGTCGCTGCTGTCCCGGCCGGCCTTGCGGACATAATGGCGCTGGCGCCAGCGCCGCCAGGAACGGATGTCGGCCGCGAGCTCGGCGACGGTCAGTTCCCGATCCGGTTTTGCCGCCCGGTTATAGGACGCCAGCAGGTCGGCAAAACAGGGCTCATAGGCCAGGGGCAGCTGGGAGAGCAGGTCGGCCAGGTTTTTGCGCACCAGGGCCGTTCTCGCCTTTTCGGCGGCCGGCAGCACCGCCAGGTCACCGCTGTCCAGGGTGAACAGCCGGCCGCCGGCCCAGAGAAAATTATTGAGGTGGAGATCAACCTGGCGGAAGCCGGCCCGGTGCATGCGGGCAATTGCCGCCAGCACGGCTCCCAGCTTCTCCAGGGCGGCCGGCGTCGGCACCAGGGGCACCAGCGACCCCAGGGAAACGGCATCCTCCAGGTAGCGGTAGAGCACCGCCCGGCCGCCGCCCCCGAGGCGGCCGCGGGCAACCAGGGCCGGGGTTGCAATCTCGGCGGCGGTAAACAGCCGATGGCCTGCCAGTTCCCGGTCATAGTCCCGTCCGGCCTTGGCCGGGTGAATGAAAAGCTTGGCCACCACCGGCGCGGCCCGCCAGCGGGCCCGGCAGACCAGGCGGCGGCCGGGCAGCAGGCGCAGCGGCTCCAGGCAGGTCAAAGCCGCCGCCCCGGCGCCATGGTCGTCATCCTCGGGCAGCAGCGTCAGCTCACAAGGGAAAGGTACTTGCCTTTTCAGACTGGCCAGGCGGCGGCTGTCCAGCTGCAAGGGAAATTCTTCCTGGCTGTGAACGGGCGGGTTCATAAACGGTAGACCGGCTGGGGCACCGCCCAACGGTTTTTGTACTCCTGGTCGGTGAGTCCGAAAGAGAAGCGCAGCGGCAGCCGTTCCCGGTCGGCAAGCTCCTCGGCTGCCTGCAGGTTGAGAAAGGAAAGGATAGTGCCGGGACTGTAGCGGCTGAAATGCGGGTCGACACCGCCATTGACATATTCCACCGCCACCCCGACCACCGTGGTCACCTGGTAGAGCAGCTGAATGGCCACCGGCTGCCCGGCCATGGTCAGCAGGAAACCGGTCAACAGCGGCCACAATGCCCGGAGAAACTCCTCCAGCCGCTGGTCGCCTTTCGGCGGCCGCTCCCAGCGGCGCCGAAACAGCTCCCGGTAGACCGCGGCCACCGCCGCCGGCTCCAGGCTGTCCAGGGGCACCACTTCGCCGCCGGCTTCCCGAAACCGCTTCAGCTCCCGGCGGCGGGTGTAGCGAAACTTGCCGGAAAAATCCCCCCGGCTGAAAGAACGGGCCAGGCTCAGGGTTTCTCCCTGGGGCACCAGGCCGTCGATGTTTTCCCGGTGCAGCCCGGAAAGGAACTGTCCCCGAAAACCCCGGAGGGAAAAACGCTCCGCCCGGGAGAGGGGCAGCACCACCTCGGCATTGCCAAGGTCGTAAACCCGGCGGCGGCCGATTTTCTTCAGGCAGCGCTTGTCACCGGCGAGATAGTCTCCCCACAGGGCCAGGGCCCCCAGCAGCCTTCCGTCCCGGTAAAGGGCCAAATAACGGGGAGCCATTGCCACCATGGCGCTGATGGTCGCCACCACCCGCGGGTGGGTGATGACGCTGCCGCCGTAGAGCCCGTAAGCTTCCCGGTAGACGGCCTCGTCCACCTCCTGCCACGCCGGCGACTGCCGCCGGGATCTCCTGAATCCGAGTAACGCCATCATCCCGCCCCGGGCTGGCCGCCCATCATGCTCGCCATCCGGCCGGCACCCGCAACCGACCGCTCTGGGGCGATGCTAACCAATCGCCTGGCGGTTGTCAAGGCACATCTTGACAATGATAATCAACTTTTAGCGCTCTTCCCCGGCCGCACCCCCGGGGAAAACCGCGGCCGGCCCGGGCCGCCGCAGCACCCGTCGCGGTCGGCGGCGGCAAAAAACCCGGCCGTTTACCGGCCGGGTTTTACTTTAACATCCCGAAAGCCAGAAGACTACAACAACTCAAAAATCCCGGCCGCGCCCATGCCGCCGCCGATGCACATGGAAACAATGCCCCGCTTGACCCCGCGGCGGCGCATCTCGTAAAGCAGCTGGGTGGTCAGTTTGGCGCCGGTGCAGCCCAGGGGATGACCGAGGGCGATGGCGCCGCCGTTGGGGTTGACGTCTCCCTGCCAGTAGCGCTTTTCCAGTTTCGTCTGCCGCAGGCTGTAGATGCACTGGGAGGCAAAGGCCTCGTTGATCTCGAAAAGATCGATGTCCTTGGTTTTCAGGCCGGCCTGCTCCAGCACCTTGGGGATGGCATAGGCCGGACCGACGCCCATGATTTCCGGGTCGACGCCGGCCACGGCGTAGTTGGTCAACTTGGCCAGCGGCGACAGGCCCAGCTTTTTGGCCTTCTCGACGCTCATCACCATGACGAAAGCGGCGCCGTCGGTCATCTGGGAGGAGTTGGCGGCGGTCACCGAGCCCCCCTGTTTGAACGGCGACTTCAGCTTGGCCATCTTCTCCATGGTCGTCGGCCAGCGCACCCCGTCGTCAATGGTGAACTGCACCTCCTGCCGCACCCGGCGGCCCCGGTCGTCAACGACGTATTTCCAGGCGGAAATCGGCACGATCTCCTCCTTGAAGCGGCCGGCCTTGATGGCCTCGTAGGCCCGGCGGTTGCTTTCCATCCCCACTTTGTCCTGCTCCTCGCGGGAGATATTGAACCTTTCGGCCACGTTTTCGGCGGTAATGCCCATGGAAACATAGGTATTGGGCCGGTCCCCCCAATTGGGGTGCGGCCGGAAAATCGAGCCGCCCATGGGAATGTGGCTCATGGTCTCGGCCCCGCCGGCAATGATGATCTCCGACCAGCCGGCCTGGATCTTGGCCACGGCGTCGGCAATCGCCTGCAGCCCCGAAGAACAGAAACGATTGACGGTCATGCCGCAGACGTCGATGGGCAGCCCGGCCCCAAGGGCAATCACCCGGCCTAGATTCATCCCCTGCTCCGCCTCGGGGAAGGCACAGCCACAGATGAGATCATCGATCTCCTCCGGCTTGACCTCCGGCACCCGGGCCAGCAGGCCTTTGACCACCTGGATGGCGAATTCATCACTCCTGGTCTGGGCCAGGGCTCCCTTCTTGTAGCGTCCTCCCGGACTCCTGACCGCGGCAACGATGACAGCTTCCTGCATTTTATCCTCCATAATTGATCTTTAACACTTGGTTGGTGACCGACAAAATCCCGCTGGTAAAGCGCCGCCTCTCAGTTGCGCAGCGGCCGGCCGTTTTTCAACATGTACATCATGCGGTCCTGGGTCTTCTCCTCGCCGCAAAGGCTGAGAAAGGCCTCCCGCTCCAGGTCGAGGAGGTATTCCTCGCCGACGAAAGTGCCCTCGGCACAGTCGCCGCCGGCAATGATGTAGGCCAGCTTGCGGGCCACGTGACAGTCATAGTCGGAAATGTAGTTGCCGGCCCGCATGTTGTGCAGGATCGACTCGACCATGCCGCGGAAATTTTCCCCCATCACCGGCACTTCGGCCAGCTTCGGCGGCTGGTAGAAGCGGCTCAGACCGAGAGCCACCTGCTTGGCGTCGTAGATCTGGTGGTCGCGATTGATGCTGAAGTTGTCGGTCCGGCGGACGTAGCCCAGTTCCATGGCCTCCACGGCGCTGGTGCCCACCTTGGCCATGGCGATATTTTCAAACACCTTCTGGAAATAGGTCTGCAGATTGAGGCCGGCGGCCACCAGGCCGTCGGGAATGCCCTCGGTGCAGCGCAGCATGAGTTCCTTGGTACCGCCGCCGGCCGGGATCACCCCGACCCCGACCTCCACCAGGCCCATGTAAGTCTCCGCCGCCGGCTGGCAGCGGGCCCCGTGCATCGAGATTTCGCAGCCGCCGCCCAGGGTCAGGCCAGCAGGCGCGGTCACCACCGGCCGCCGGCAGAATTTCAGCCGCATGTTGGCATATTGGAATTCCCTGATCATCTGGTCGAGCACGTCCCAGTCACCCTTCTGGATGGTAACGAAGACGTTGTACAGGTTGGCGCCGACGGAAAAGTTGTCGGCGTGGTTGGCCAGCACCAGGCCGAGGAAATCTTTCTCCACCAGGTCGCAGCTCTGGTAGAGCATCGCCCCCAGGTCGGCGTCGATGGCATTCATCTTGGTGTGGAACTCGAGACAGGCAATGCCGTCACCCAGATCGATCAGGGTGGCCGAAGGGTTGCCGGCGATCACTTTCTGCCGCTCCTTGAGGGCCGGCAGGAGAATGATTTTCGGGTTCTCCGCCAGCTTGACGTAATCCCCGCCCCCGAAGTCATAACAGTAGAGACCGTCCTCCCGCTTCTGGTAGAAAGAGGAATTGCCTTTGGCCAGCATCTGCTCGACATTGGCCGGCAGTGTCAGCCCCAGTTCCTTGATGACCGCCGCCGCCTTTTCCACCCCGAGCAGGTCCCAGGTTTCAAACGGGCCCAGCTTGTGGTTGTAACCCCATTTCATGGCATTGTCGATGGCCGCCAGGTTGTCGGCAATCTCGGGGATGCGGTTGGCGGCATAGACAAAATTGCGGCAGAGGTATTCCCGCACCACCTCGGCCGCCAGGCCGGAGCCGTAAAAAAGCTGGCGCAGCCGGGCGCCGAAACCGCCGGCCGTTTTCTTGGCCTTTTCCAGCTCGGGAAATTTCACCTTTTCCAGGGGCACATAGGTCATGGTCCGGTAGTCAAGCACCAGCTTGACCTT
>JAFDMG010000137.1 GCA_019306045.1 Deltaproteobacteria bacterium
CAGTCGTATTGCAAGGGCTGCGGGGCCTGCGTGGCCGCCTGCAAGGCCGGGGCCCTGCAGATGGTTGACAAAACCCGGCTGAACGGCGACAAGGCCGCGGTTTTTCTGCCGGAGGAGCTGTACCGGCTGGACCAGAGCGCCAAGCTGGTGCCCTACGTGCGGGACAGCAAGCCCCTGCAGCAGATGATGCTGCGCTACTCCGGGCAGAAGTTTCTTCCCGGGGGGCACAGTCTCTGTCCCGGCTGCGGCGAGGGCGTGATCGAGAACCTGGTGTTCACCGCCGCCGAAATGGTGCGCAGCAAGCCGAAAATCATTGAGGAAACCTACAACTCGATCCCCGAGCTGATGAAAAAGCAGCACGGCCGCGGGCTGCAGCACATGATCGACCACGGCTTCAACATTTACACTATCAATGCTACCGGCTGCGCCGAGGTTTCCTGCCTGGGAAACCCCTACAACGCCCGCATCTACCAGGCCGGCCACTACGGCTTCGGCACCGCCAGCGCCGCCGCCCTGGGGGCCCGCATCTCCCTGTTCAGTGCTTTCCGCAACTTTTACCTGGAGAAACTGACCAAGGTGATCGTTTTCGGCGGCGACGGGGCTTTCTACGACATCGGCAACCAGGGGCTCAATTTCGCCCTCGGGGAAAACCAGGACATTACCTGGGTGGTGTACAACAACGAAGCCTACATGAACACCGGCTTCCAGAAGTCGGGAGCCAGCCGCTACGGCGTCAACCGGACCACTTCCCCCTCCGGCCTGGAGCTGCATGGCAAAGAGGATTTCCACCGGGAACTGGCCATGCAGGCGACGGCGGTGCCGGGAGTCTACGTGGCCCGGCTTTCCCTGGCCAACCCGGTTTATGCCCTGAAAATCCTCAAGGAAGCCATTGCCTACAAGGGGCCTTCCCTGATCGAGTTTTTCTCTCCCTGTCCCACCGGCCAGGGGCTGCCAACCGACGATCTGACCATGAAGGTTTCGCGCATGATGCTGGAGGCCCGGGCCTGGACGGTTTTTGTCCGGCGGCCCTATTCCCGCCTCGACATTGCCGGCAATCCCGATCCGGAGCTGCTTTACCCCCGCCCCCGGAAAATCAAGGGGCGGGAGGTGCCCCCGGCAACCTTCCGGGACATTGTTGACCTGATGGGCCAGTTTGTCGGCGATCGCAGGACCCTCGACAACATTATTATGGTCAATGAACGGCAGAACCTGTTCATGTGGAGCGTGCTCCAGTTCCGGGCCGGCTACCGGAAAACGCGCCTGACGCCGGAAGAGATCGAGGAGATTATTGCCGAACGCTGATTTTTTCCGCTCCTTGCTTCCGTCCCGAAGGTTGGGCCAGGAAAGACGTGGGGAGCAGCTTGAAAACGGCAGGGGCGGCACCGGCGGGTGCCGTCCCTTTTTTACCCTTCCCGGCCAGGCAGGCGAGCTTTTTTTGCTCGACCGCCAACTTTTTTCAGTGGATACTTGACAATTACATATGGGTATGTCAGATAGCTTAGGTACTTTTGCCCATGGTTGACCTCGAATATGATGACGGCGGCCGGCTGCCGGTTGCTCCGGCGGCCTACCGCCAGCGGTTTTACCGGCGCCTGGCGGCGCCTCGTTCTTTGGTCGACTTCCAGGTGACGGTCCGGGAAACCGATCTTTTTATCCTCGCCGCCAGCCGGGAGCTGCAGTCCTATGCCGGCGAACGGACGGTTTTTTACCGCCGGCAGGTGGAGCATTTCCTGACCCTGTTCCCGGGGGTCCGCGAACAGCTGGGACCTTTCACGCCGCCGGCCGGTGCCCTGTTGCCGCCGGTGGTGCGAGCGATGGTGGATGCCGGCCGCCAGGCCGGGGTCGGGCCGATGGCCGCCGTTGCCGGGGCCATTGCCGAGGCCGTCGGCCGCGACCTGCTGGCACGTTCCCCCGCGGTTTTGGTGGAGAACGGCGGTGATCTTTTTCTCGCCGGCGAGCGGGAATACACGGTGGCCGTTTTCGCCGGGCCCTCGCCGTTCAGCGGCAAGATCGGTTTGCGTTTGGCCCGGCCGGCGCCCTTTGCCGCCGGTGTCTGCACCTCGTCGGCGACGGTGGGCCACTCCCTGAGTTTTGGCCGGGCGGACGCGGTGGTGGTCGGCGCCGAAACGGCGGCCTTGGCCGATGCTTTGGCGACCGCGGGCGCCAACCGGGTCCGCGACCGGCACGACTTGCAGCCGGTGGTGGAAGATTTGCGGAGCCGGGAGGGAGTATTCGGGGCGGTGGCGATCCTGGGGGAGCAGTTGGCCGCTGCCGGCGAGCTGGAACTGGTGCCGTTGGCCGGTGCCGCAATGGATGACTGATAATGAAAAATACCTATGTCCTGCATTTTGACCAGAGCAATTACGATCAGCCGATCGTTTACCGGCTGATTCGCGATTACGATCTGGTTTTCAATATTTTGAAGGCGGTTATCCTGCCCAAGCAGGAAAGCTACCTGGTGATGGAAATCAGCGGCGCCAAGGAGCAGCTGGAAAAGGGGTTGTCATACCTGCTGGACCAGGGGGTGCGCGTCGATCCCATCAACAAGAGCGTCCGCCGGAACGAGGAAAAATGCGCCCATTGCGGCGCCTGCACGGCCATCTGCCCCACCGGCGCCCTGGCGGTGGAAAGGCCGGACATGGTGGTGGTTTTCTCCCCGGAAAAGTGCAGTGTTTGCGGTTTATGTGTAACAGCCTGCCCGTTCAGGGCCATGGAGGTGAGCTTTTGAAATTGTCTACCAGAGGAAGATACTCAGTCCGTTCAATGCTGGCGCTGGCCAAGATCGGCAGCCAGCAGGAGAGGCCGGTTTCCCTGAAACAGATCAGCGCTCAGGAGGGAATTTCGGTCAGCTACCTGGAGCAGCTTTTCGTCCACCTGCGGCGGGCCGGCCTGGTGAAGAGTGTCCGTGGCCCCGGCGGCGGCTACCTTTTTGCCCGCCCCCCGCACGAGATCACCGTCGGCGAGATCATGCAGGTGGTTCAGGAGTGCGTCCAGCCGGTCAACTGCGCCGAGTGTACCCAGGAGTTTCCCTATCCCGGTTGTGACATCCCGCGGGGCAGCAGCGAGTGCATGAGCCGGCCCCTGTGGGAGAAACTGGAAAAGAAAATCGACGATTTTCTCAATTCGGTCACCCTGCAGGATATTATCGACCAGAAGGTGTGATGATTTACCTGGATTACAACGGGACGACGGCCGTCGATCCGCGGGTGCGGGAAGCGATGCTGCCTTACCTCGGGGAGCTGTACGGCAACCCTTCCAGTTCCCACTGGGCCGGGCGCCAGGTACAGCCGGCGCTGGCCCGGGCCCGGGAACAGGTTGCCGCCCTGGTGGGGGGCGAACCGGAAGAGATCGTTTTTACCGCCGGCGGCTCCGAAAGCGACAACCTGGCCCTCAAAGGATTGCTGCTGGGCCGCTGGGCCGATCGGCTGTCCCAGGTCCACGTGGTCACCTCGGCGGTGGAGCACCCGGCGGTCTATCAGACCTGCCGCTACCTGGAAAGCCTGGGGGTCCGGGTAACCTATCTCGAGGTTGACCGCCAGGGGCGGCTGACGGCGGCCCAGGTGGCGGCCGTCCTCACCGAACAGACGGTGCTGGTCAGCCTGATGCTGGCCAACAACGAGACCGGGGTCGTTTTCCCGCTGGCGGAGATTGCCGCCCTGACCCGGGAACGGGGAATCCTGCTGCACACCGACGCCGTGCAGGCGGTGGGCAAGGTGCCCCTGGACGTGCACGAGCTGGGCATCGACCTGCTGGCGATTTCCGGCCACAAGTTCTATGCCCCCAAGGGGATCGGCGCCCTCTGGGTGCGGTCCGGGGTGGAGCTGGAGCCGCTGGTTCACGGCGGCGGCCAGGAGGGTGGCCGGCGGAGCGGCACCGAGGCGGTGGCGGCCGCCGTTGCCCTCGGCCAGGCGGCGGAATTGGTGCTGGCCGGCCAGGAGGAAGAAAGCCGCCGGGTGGCCGGGCTGCGGGACCGTTTGGAAGAACAGCTGCTGGCCGCGGTGCCCGGAATTGAATTCCATGGCCGCAGCGCTCCCCGGGTGCCCAACACCAGCAATTTTTCCGTCAGCGGTGTTGACGGCGAGTCCCTGCGGCTGCACCTGGACCTCCGGGGTTTTGCCGTTTCCGCCGGTTCGGCCTGCGCCTCCGGCAGCGGCAAGGGCTCCCGGGTGCTGCTGGCCATGGGGGTGCCGCCCGGCATTGCCCAAAGTTCCCTGCGGGTCAGCATCGGCCGCTGGACGACGGCGGCCGAGATCGACGCCTTTGTTGCCGCCCTGGCGGCGGTGACCGCCGACCTGCGCCGCATCTCACCTCATAAAATAGCTTCCTGAGCGGTTGCCGAGAGTCAACGCGTGGCGGAAAAGATTATCGTCGGTTTCAGCGGCGGCATTGACAGCCTGGTCGCCGCCAGCCGGTTGCGCGACGAGGGTTTTGATGTCCGTCTGGTGGCCCTGCAGCTGCATGCCGGCCGGCCGGCGGCCGATTTTCGCCGCCGGGTGGCGGCGGCCGCTGCCGTCCTGGACTTGCCGCTGACAATTGTCGACCGGGCGGCGGTTTTCCAGCGCCAGGTGGTGGCCTACCTGCGGGATTCCTACCGCCGGGGCGAAACGCCCAATCCCTGCATCCGCTGCAATGCCCGGATCAAGTTTCCCGGCCTCTGGCAGGCGATGACGGACCAGGACGCCGCCGCCCTGGCCACCGGCCACTACGTGCGCCGCTTTCCCGGCCCGGGCGGGTGCTGGCTTCTCGGCCCCGGCGCCGACCGGGAAAAGGACCAGAGCTACTTTCTGCAGATGGTTGACCCGGCCATGCTCGCCGCCGCCCGCTTTCCCCTGGCTGAACTTGCCAAGGCGGAGGTGGCGGCCCGGGCGGCGGCGCTGGGTTTTGCCCTGCGCGGCTACCGGGAAAGCCAGGAACTGTGCTTTGTCAGCGGGAGATCGTCGACCGGGCCGGCACGGTTCTCGGGCGGCATCACGGAGTGCATCGCTATACCATTGGCCAGCGGCGGGGACTGGGAGTTGCCCACCCTGAACCGCTGTACGTGCTGGCAATCGAGCCGGCAAGCAACCGGATCGTGGTCGGCGAGCGGCGGCATCTCTACCGGCGCGTCTTCCAGGTCCGGGAACTGAACTGGTTCATCGAC
>JAFDMG010000138.1 GCA_019306045.1 Deltaproteobacteria bacterium
GTCGAAACCGACCTCCAGGTCCAGCAGGTCCGCGGGAATGCAGCCGCCGGAGGGCCCGCCGGTCTGCACCGCCTTGAACTGCTTGCCCCCGGGAATGCCGCCGCCGATCTTGTAAATGATGTCCCGCAGGGTCATGCCCATCGGCACCTCCACCAGGCCGGTGTTGGTGATCTTGCCCACCAGGGAAAAGATCTTGGTGCCCTTGCTGCCCTCGGTGCCCATCTGCGTGAACCAGTCGGCTCCCCTGGTGATGATCAGGGGGACGTTGGCCCAGGTCTCGACGTTGTTGAGGACGCTGGGACGGTTCCAGAGGCCCTTGATGTTGGAGCGGATATATTTCGGCCGCGGCTCGCCGACCCGGCCTTCGAGGGCCGCCATCAGGGCGGTGGATTCGCCGCAGACAAACGCCCCGGCCCCCTGGTGGACCTTGACGGTGAAGCTGAAGCCGGTGCCGAGGATGTTCTCGCCGAGGAAACCGTACTCCTCGGCCATGCGGATGGCCAAGGTGACGTTTTCCACCGCCAGGGGATATTCCTGGCGGACGTAGATGTAGCCTTCGCGGGCGCCGACGGCAAAGGCGCCGATCACCAGGCCTTCGAGGACGCTGTGGGGGTTGCCCTCCAGCAGGCTGCGGTCCATGTAGGCGCCGGGGTCGCCCTCGTCAGCGTTGACGATGACATACTTGACGTCGCCGGGGGCATTGCGGGACCCCTCCCACTTGATGCCCGCCGGGAAGCCGCCGCCGCCGCGGCCCCGCAAATTGGCCTTCTTGACCTCCTCGATCACCCCCTCGGGGGTCATGGTGGTCAATGCCTTGGCCAGGGCGGTGTAGCCGCCGATGGCCAGGTAGTCGTCGATGCTCTTGGGATCGACGCTGCCGTTGGAGCCGAAAACCAGCCGCTCCTGGTGCTTGTAGAAGGGGATCTCCTCTTCGTGGACAATCTGGTCGCCGGTCTCGGGATCCCGGTAAAGCAGCCGCTCCACCAGCTTCTTTTCTTTGACGGTGGTCGCCACGATCTCGGGGATGTCGTCGGGCTGGAGCTGGAAATAGCAGATACCCTCGGGATTCATGACGATGATCGGTCCCCGTTCACAGAAACCGTGGCAGCCGGTCTTGCGGATCTCCACCTGGCCGGCCAGCCCCTGCTTGTCAATCTCTTCCTCCAGGCTGGCGGCCACGGCCGCGCTGCCGGAAGCCAGGCAGGCGGAGCCGGTGCACAGGGTGATGCAGGGTTTTTCCCGGTCCCGCGCCGCCAGGAGTTCCCGGCGGTACTCCTCCAGCTCTGCGGGTGAATTGATGCGCGCCATAATCTTACCTTTATTGATAATTTTTGAGAACTTCGATGGTTGCGGCCGGGGTCATCTTGCCGTGGGTCTGGCCGTCGATCTCCACCACCGGCCCCAGGGCACAACATCCCAGGCAGTTGACCGTTTCCAGGCTGAACTGCAGCTCCAGGTCGGTCTCCCCGGGTTTGATGCCGGTCACGTCCTGGATGGCGTCCAGCACCCGCTGGGCGCCGCGCACGTGGCAGGCGGTGCCCATGCAGATGTGAATCTCGTGCTTGCCCTTGGGCACCAGGCTGAAGGCCTTGTAGAAGGTGGCGATGTGCTGGATGCGGGTCATGGGCACCTGCAGCCGCTCGCTGACCCGGCGCAGGGCCTCCCGGGAAAGCCAGTGGTATTCGCTCTGGATGGCCAGCAGCACCTGGATAAGGGCACTGGGCTCCGCCTCATAGCGATCGATTATCCGGTCGATTCTCTCGTAATCCATAGCCGTTTCCTCAGCTTTATTTTTCCCCGGTTCCGGGCCGCCCCGCCGCTCAGGCAAGGGCATAGCACTGCCGGTCTTCATCGTACCTGACCAGCCCCTGCCGCGAGGCGGCGTTGATCTGCCGGGCCACTTCCCCCGGCTCCAGCCGCAGGCGGGCGGCGATGGCCGCCGTCGACAGCGGCTCCTCCTGCAGCAGGGTCATGATGCGGCTGACGGCCAGCTTGTCGCCGATGAGGACGTCGAAAAGGCGGTTGACCTCGTCGCTGGCGAAAAACTCCCGGTATTCGGCCGGCGTCCGCCGGGGCACCCGCAGCCTTTCCCGCTCCACCAGCTTGATGTAGGGCACCAGCTTGAGCACCGCTTCCAGCTTCAGCCGCAGATCGTCGGCTTCGAGCCCCTCGCCGGGCCCCAGGGGTCCCAGCTCCCTGATCCGGGCGGTAAACTCGTCGGTGGCCTCAGCCAGCAGGGCGCCGTCGCTGCTGGAAACAAACTGAATCCGCAGCCGGTCCGGGTACATCCCCAGGCGCTCCATGATTTTTTTGGCGATCAGCACGTTGCTCAAGGCATCGTAGTTGCCCTGGGTGGTATAATTGCACTCCCCCAGCTTGCAGCCGCCGATGAACACCCCGTCCTCGCCGTTGAGAAAGGCCTGGAAGATGAACTCCAGGTCAACCCTGCCCGAGCACATGACCCGGATAAACCTGATGTCACTTGCATATTGTAGTCTGGAAACTCCAGCCAGGTCCGCAGCCCCGTAAGCTCACCAGTGGCAGACGAAACCGAGAATCTTCGGCTTGAACTCAAGATTGCCGCTCATGCTCTTTTCCCCTCTTTAGCGTTTAGGCGATTGACCTTCCCGGCCGGGCTCAGACCGCCGCGGCGGCCGGCTCGGCCTCGACGGCCGCCGGCACCGCCGCCTCGATCTGGCTCAGCAGTTCCTCGTTGGTAAAATGTTTCAGTTCGATGGCCTTGGTCGGGCACTTGGCGTTGCAAAGGCCGTCACCCTTGCAGAGCACCGGGTTGACCCGGGCCTTGCGGCCCTTCGGGGTCATGACGAACTGAATGGCATCATAGCTACAGGCGGTAATGCAGGCGCCGCAGGAGATGCAGCTTTCTTCGTCCACTTCGCAGACGGCGCCGGAAGCGGTGACCGTCTCGTGGGACAGCAGGGTCAGAACCCGGCCGGCCGCCCCGTAGGCGTGACTGATGGTCTCCTGGAGATGCTTGGGATACTGGGCGGCACCGCAGAGATAGACGCCGTCGGCGGCGAACTCCACCGGCCGCAGCTTCACATGGGCTTCCTTGAAGAAGCCGTCGGGATTGAGACCGACCTTGAAAAGGCCGGCAATCTCCTCGGTGCCGGCGGCCGGCACCACGGCGGCCGCCAGGGAAACGAAATCGGCATCCAGCTCCAGCCGCTGGCCCAGCACCGGATCCGGCACCGTCACCCGCAGCTGGCCGCCGCCCTCCAGGGCGGTCACCACCGGCTTGTTTTCCGGCTCATAGCGGATGAAAACGATGTCTTTCTCCGCCGCTTCCCGGTAAAAGTCCTCTTTCAGGCCGTAAGTCCGCATATCGCGGAAAAGAATGTAGATGGACATTTCCGGGTTGGCCTCCCGGAGCCGCAGGGCGTTCTTGACCGCATGGCTGCAACAGACGCGGCTGCAGTAGTTGCGGTCCTCGTTGCGGCAGCCGACGCACTGGATCATTACCAGGGTTTCAGCCCCGGTCACCAGCTCGTCGCCGGCGGCCAGCCGCTCCTCCAATTCCAGGTGGGTGACAACCCGGTCGTGTTCCCCGTACCGGTATTCCTCGGGCCGGTACTCCTCGGCGCCGGTGGCCACCACCGCCGCCCCGTGCTCGATCCGCAGCCGCCGGCCCTCGCTCTCCACCGTAGTGACGAAATTGCCCACGTAGCCGTCAACCTCGAGGATCCGCGCTTCGTGGACCACATGCACCAGGGGATGACGGTAGACGGCGCTGATCAGCTGCCGCAGGTAATCCTGAACGTCCATGCCCTCGAGGGTGGTGTGCAGGCGGCGGGCCACCCCGCCCAGCTCCTTTTCCCGCTCCAGCAGGTAGACGTCGTGTCCCTGGCTGGCGATGGAAAGGGCACAGGTCATGCCGGCGATGCCGCCGCCCACCACCAGGGCGGCCTTGTTGACCTGGAGATCAAACTCCGGCAGGGGCTCCAGGTGCGCCGCTCGGGCCACCGACATGCGGATGAGATCCTGGGCCTTGCGGGTGGCCTCCTCTTTTTGTTTCGAGTGCACCCAGGAACAGTGCTCCCGGATGTTGGCCATCTCGCAGTAGTACTGGTTCAGTCCCGCCTCCCGCAGGGTGTCGCGGAACAGGGGCTCCAGGGTGCGCGGCGAACAGGCGGCGATCACCACCCGGTTCAGTCCCTTCTCCCGGGCCAGCTCGGTGATCTCCTGGGCCGAGTTGGTGGCGCAGGAGAAAAGCTGCTCCTGGGCGTAAACCACGTGGGGCAGGGTCAGGGCGTAGGCCACCGTCTCGGGCACGTTGACGACGCTGGAGATGTTGGCGCCGCAGTGGCAGACGAAGACTCCGATCCGCGGCTCGTCGCCGGCAACGTCAATCTCGGGGGGATAGACCCGCTCCCGGGCCAGCTTGCCCCGCCGGTGGTCCAGCAGGGCGCCGCACTGGGCCCCGGCGCCGCTGGCGCTGAACACCGACTCGGGGATGTCCGTCGGCCCCAGGAAAGCGCCGCTGACGAAAACCCCCGGCCGGCAGGTGGCCAGCGGGTTGTCCCCCGGGGCGGCGCTGAAACCGTGTTCATTGAGTTCGATGCCGAACCTGGCTGCCAGTTCCCGGGCCGCCGCCGGCGGGTTCAGGCCGACGGAAAGCACCACCAGGTCAAACTCCTCCTCCTTGACCCCGTCGTCAAAAGTGGCATATTTGAGCACCACGTTCCGGCTGTCAGGCACTTCCCCGGCAATGGTGACATAGCTGCGGATGAAGCGGGTGCCGGGCAGCTGCGCCGCCCGCTGGTAGTAGCGCTCAAAGTCCTTGCCGAAAGCGCGGATGTCGTTGTGGAAAACGGTGCACTCCACCTCCGGGTAATGATCCTTGGTGAGAATGACCTGCTTCTGGGTATAAGTGCAGCAGACTCCGGAGCAGTAGCTGTTCTCATTGCGCAACACCTCCCCCTCGTAGGGGCCGGTGGAGGAGAGCAGGCGCTCGAAATCCATGCTGGTGACGACATTGGCGTAGCGGCCGTAGCCGTACTCTTCCTTGACGGCGGGATCAAAGGGCTCGATGCCGCAGGCGAGAATGATCGCCCCGACATTGATCTCCTCCTTCTTGACCGTCTGCCGGAAATCAATGGCCGCCGCCTGGCAGACCTCTCCTCCTGGAGAAAGAGGCAGCTTTCCCGGTCGATATAGGCCACCAGGGGAATCGCCTGGGAGAAGTAGACGTGCACCGCCTTGTTGGTGGAGATCTCCTGGTTGAAGGGATCCGGGTACTCCACCGGGCAGTACTCGACACAGGTGCCGCAGCCGGTGCACTTGTCTTCAATGATATAGCGGGGATTTTTCTTCAGGGTAACCTTGAAATCCCCCGCTTCCCCTTCAACGCTGTCCACCTCGGTGAAGGTGAGAACCTCGATGTTCGGATGCCGGCCGACCTCGACCAGTTTCGGTGAGAGTATTCACATCGAGCAGTCGTTGGTGGGAAAGGTCTTGTCGAGCTGGGCCATGTGGCCGCCGATGCTCGGCCCCTTTTCCACCAGGTAGACCTTGAAGCCGGCGGTGGCCAGGTCGAGGGACGCCTGGATGCCGCTGACCCCGCCGCCGACCACCAGGACGTCGCCGAAGCCGGTGCTGCCGGCCAGCCCCCGGGAAAGATGCTGAATTTTCTCCACTGGCAAGATTCCGTTTTCCACTTTCTCGCTCCTCTATCGCGGGCGCCGGCCGCCGGCCGGGACCCTAAAGTGCCTCATTGACGATTTCCGTGATATCCTTGATCTCCAGAGCCTTGTCTTCGCTGAGGCTCAGGCGGCTTTCCTCGAAGTTGGTGATGCAGTAGGGGCAGGAGGTGGCCAGCACCTCGGCGCCGACGGCCACCGCCTGGGCCAGCCGCAAATCGGAAAAGCGCTCCTCCTTGGGGGTTTCCATCCAGATGCGGCCGCCGCCGCCGCCGCAGCAGAGGCTGTCAAAATGGTGGTCGGCCATTTCCACCAGCTCCAGCCCCGGCACCTGCCCGAGGATCGCCCGCGGCTCGTCGTAGATCCGGTTGTGGCGGCCGAGGTAGCAGGGGTCGTGATAAGTGACCTTCCGGCGGTATTCGCCCTTCAGGGTCAGGCGGCCGGCCGCCAGCAGCTCCCACAGGAGCTGGTTGACGTGCACCACCTCGAAATGGACCATGAATTCGGGATACTCGTGTTTGAAAGTATGGTAGCAGTGGGGCGAAGAAACGAGGATCTTCTTAACCCCGGCGTCGATGAAGTTGCGGATGTTCTCCTTGGCCAGGCGCTTGAACAGCTCCTCGTCGCCGGCCTTGCGGATGCTTTCGCCGCAGCAGCTCTCCTGCTCGCCGAGAATGCCGAAGCCGACCCCGGCGGCCTGGAGGATGCCGGCGGTGGCCCGGGCGATCTTTTTGGCCCGGGGATCGTAGCAGGGGTAGCAGCCGGGGAAATAGAGAAATTCCATCTCCTCGGCGAAGGGCTGCACCCCCAGGCCCTCGGCCCAGGCGGCCCGCTGGGCCCGGTCGGCGTTCAGGGGATTGCCGTCGCCGGCCAGGCTGCCGCTGATGGTGCGCAGGGGTTTAACCGCGGCCGGGAAGACCTGGTACTCGGTGGCTATCCGCCGCAGGGCGATGCCGGAGTCGATCTGCCGGACGTCCCGCGGACAGCGCTCGGGACAGCGGCCGCAGGTGGTGCAGCGCCAGATGTCCTCGCTCTCGACGTCGGTGAGGCCAAAGGCGGCCTCGCGCACCACCTTGCGCATACTGAACTTGATGACCCGGTTCCAGGGGCAGACGGTGTCACACAAACCACACTGAAAGCAGCGCTTGAAGGCGTCGCCGCCGGCCGCCTTGATCTCGGCAATAATTTCCTTGAAAGGGGCTACTGTCTCCACGGTCACTACCGATCCTCGATTTCAAGCTGTGTCAGCTGGCAGCCGGCGGCCGCCAGCCATGATTCAAAGCTGTGTCAGCTGGCAGCCGGCGGCCGCCAGCCATGATTCAATTACCGACGGGTCCATCAGGCCAGGCCGCGGGAAAAACCCGCCGGCCATACCGGAATTGGCGCCCACCGGTCCGCCTCACTCGTTCTCGGCCGTCATCCGGGCGACGGTATCGACCAGCTTGTCCAGGCCGAAACGGCTGGCCAGGGCTTCGAGGCCGACCTCGAGATCGTCCAGCGGCTCTTCCTCCACCTCGACCTCTTCCTCCCGCTCGACATAGTCGCACTTCAGGGGCAGGCCGGAATCGGGTTCCTTGAATTCGACCCGCGAAGGGCAGGAAGCCCGGCAGAAGGCGCACTCGTCATATTCCTTGCCGTCAATGATGTACTTGTCCCGGCCGGCACACTCGGCCACCGTGTACTCGCCGGCATACACCGGCACGTAGATGTCCCGCAGGGGCTCGCGGATCACCCGGATGCGGGAGCGGGCCGGATTGTTGCTGCTGTACTTGGGCTCGGCGTGGTAGGCGGAGCAGATGACCTCGCAGGCCCGGCAGCCGTTGCACTTGTCGACATCGATTTCGATGGTTTTGATGATCTTTTTCTTTTTCTCAGCCATGACGATTAATCCCCCTTCACTGTTCCGCGCCGGCGGCAGCGGGAGCCCCGTCGTCATCCGCGGTCAGGATGCCCCGCTTGACAAAATCTTCGTAGACGTAATCGAGCTGCAGGGACTGCAGCGTCTCCCGGGTGGGAATGCCGTCCCGGTTCCAGCCCTTCAGCTTGTAATAGGTGTCCAGGAGCTCGGCCTCCAGCTCGGGGAACCTCTTTTTCCAGTGGTCCGCCGGCGGCTTCTCGTCGGCCCGGCGCATTCCCCGGCGGATGTTGACTGCCCGCACCAGGTTGCGGTTCCGCCGGGTGGCTTCCACCAGCTTGTCCTTGTCCATCTCGATGCCGGCGCCGGCGGCGATGAACTTGGGATAGTTGTGAATGTGGTACGGCGGCTTCAGGGGAAAGGAAGACAGGCCGGCGCAGGTGCCGAGGGCGTCGTCGATGTAATGCATCATCTCCTGCCAGTCGACGATCTCGCTGGCCATCTGCGGGGTCGGGTAATAGGGAATCGATTTCTCGCCCCGCGGCTCCCAATCAAGGAAGTACTGCTTGAACTTTTCGTCCGGCACCTGGATCCAGTCCTTGACGAACTCCTCCCGCTGCTCCCGGGTGGGGAACGGCGCCTGGGGAAACTGGCCCTCGATCTGGGTGATGTTGATCTTCTCCCCGGTGCTGTACATGATGAAATAGATGGGATTGAGCATCGACAGCTTCAGGGGCAGCTGCTCGTGTTTCTTGATGGTGTTGTGGGCGTATTCCTCGGCGCCCTTGCCGATCCGCTTGGCCGCCCAGTAGGTGCCGTCGGCGAGGATGTCGCCGATCCCCTCGCGGCGGACGATCTTGTCCAGCAGCCAGTAAAAGCGCTCCTCGTTGTCACTGGGGAAGCCCGGCATGTCGGCGTCGGTGAGGATGCCGTTCTCGTAGAGTTCCACCGCGAAAGCCATCACCTGGGGCGTCGAGAAGCCGTCGACGCCGTATTCCGTCGCCTTCTGGGCGATGCGCAGGCCAAACTCCAGGTCGGACATGGCCGCCATGGTGTAGGTCAATTTCGAAAAGCACTTCATCATGTAGGTGGGCAGCCCCGGCATCTGGATGGTGGCGCCGCACTTCATCGGGCAGTTGTAGCAGCTGATCAGCCGCCGCCGGGCGCTTTCCATGGTCTCGGTCCACTGCTTGGCGATCTCCTCGGTCCAGAAGCCCTTGCGGCGCACCCGGGAGTTGCCCCACATGAAATTCTCGGTATGCCACTTCTCGTCGTGAATCTTCATCTCCTGGGGGGAGCCCAGACCGGCAAGAATCGGCATCACCCCGGGAATCGGGTGCTCTTCCCGGTACTTGATGTACTCCAGGACCTCGTGGCAGAGCTGGATGAACTCGGCCGGCTGGGCGACGTTGATGTCTTTGGTGCCCCGGACGGCGATCGCCTTCAGCCCCTTGTCCCCCATCACCGCCCCGATGCCGCCGCGGCTGGCGCTGGAGCGCCCCTGCTCGACGGAAGCATAGAAAACCCGGCTCTCGCCGGCCAGGCCGATGGCCGAAACCTGGATTTTCGGGTCGCCCAGCTCCTCCCGGATCAGCTCGGCGGTCTCAATGGCCCCCTTGCCCCGCAGGTGGGAGGCGTCCCGGATCTCCACTTTATCGTTATTGATCCACAAGTAAACCAGCTCGGGCGACTTGCCGCGGACAACCACCTTGTCGTAGCCGGCGTATTTCAGCTCCGGCGCCCAGAAGCCGCCCATCATCGAAAAAGCCATCAGCTTGGTCTGGGGCGAGATGGTGCAGGCGATGGTACGGTTGCAGCCGGTGGCCGGCGTGCCGCACAGCAGGCCGGCGCTGAAAATCAGCAGGTTTTCCGGATCGAAGGCCTGGGTCTCGGGCGGCACCCGGTCCCAGAGAATCTTGGCGCTGGTTCCCAGCCCCCCCAGGTAAAGCTCGGTATCCCGGGGGTCGGTGGGCACTTTTTCGATATTTCCCCGGCTCAAATCGACTTCCAGATTGAAACCCGTTTCCGCATACCTCATTTTTTTTACCCCTTGAACGATTGGTGGACTGCCGGGCGGCTCGCAACCGCCGGTCCCGCGCCCGGCCACTCCCGGTTTTTACCGGCAGGCGGTAGAAAATTACCATTTCAACCGGCCGCCGTCAACAGCGGCCACCGGCCGGGCCGGCCATATTTACCCGGGCAAAACGCGCTTGCCGGCGCTTGCCGCTCCCGGCGAAACTGGCAGTTATCATGCAATTGCCATGCCATTTTGCCGGCGGCCCCGGCGCCGGCAACAACTCCCCACCCCCACGGGCGAGGGCGAGCCGGCCGGGCGCCGCCCGGCCCAGCGGCGGCCCGGAGACTTGCAGCCAGTTTTTTGCCAATGCCTTTTGCCACTGAAAACATGACCACCAACCATGCGGACCAATGCCTGCGGGTCGAACGACTCAGCAAGCGGTTCGGCAGATATCGGGCCCTGGCCGACATCTCCTTTGCGGTCGTGCCCGGCGAAATCCTGGGACTGATCGGCCCCAACGGGGCCGGCAAAAC
>JAFDMG010000139.1 GCA_019306045.1 Deltaproteobacteria bacterium
CCGGCTTTTCGGCGCCTGCAAAACCTCATCAGGGAAGGCAGAGATGATCATCAACTTTCTCAACTTCTTTAACCTCGAACGGGATCCTTTCCAAGAGGCCGTCGATCCGGACTTCTTTTACCTGACCGAGTTCCACGAGCAGACGATTCTCAAGCTCAACACCGGCCTGGCCCAGAGAAGGCCGATAATGATGCTCTGGGGCCGCAGCGGCATGGGCAAAACCATGCTTTCCCGCCTCTTCCTCTCCCAGCTGGACCAGCTCCACTTCCTGCCCCTGCTGATCCTGCCCAGCCCGCAGCTTGGCCAGTCGGCCCTGCTGGATCTTTTCTGCCACCAGCTGGACGGTCCCACCGGCCGCCAGGCCAGCCGCCAGGAAAAACTTTTCTGGCTCCGGGAGCGGATCACCCGGGAGGCGGAAAACGGCCGCCAGACGGTCTGTCTGGTGGACGAAGCCCACTTTCTCCGCTCCGAGTGCCTGCACCTGATCCGCTCCTTGAGCAACTGGGAGTCATCCTGGGGCAAGCTGCTGACCATCATTTTCATCGGTGAACCACCCTTCCTGCGGCGCCTGCGGCACCCCGCCCACGCCGCCGTCAGGGGCCGGATCTCCCTGACCCTGGAACTGCCGCCCCTGAGCGAAGAGGAAACCGAACAGCTGATCAAGTTCCGCCTGCTGGTGGCCCGGGGGCGGCCGGATATTTTCACCCCCGACTGCTACCCGGTCATCCACCGGGCCAGCCAGGGCATCCCCCGGCTGATCACCAAGATCGCCGGCAACGCCCTGCTGGAAGGCTACTGCCGCCAGGCGGCCCGGATCACCCCCGAAATCACCAACAACGCCATCGCTGAAAGCGGCTGAAGGAGAAAAACCCAATGTCTGAACTGCGCAAGGATCCGGTTATCGATCGCTGGGTGATCATCGCCAAGGAGAGGGGCAAGCGGCCTTCCGATTTTGCCGGCAGCCAGGACGCCCATGTGGCGGCTTTCTGCCCTTTCTGCCCCGGCAACGAGGACGTGGTGCCGCCGGAGGTGCTGGCCTACCGGGACCCCGACAGCCAACCCAACGGCCCCGGCTGGCGCCTGCGGGTGGTGCCCAACAAGTTCCCCGCCCTCCGCGATGAAGGCCGCATCACCAAACACGGCGAATGTATCTACGACAAGATGAGCGGCATCGGCATCCACGAGGTGATCATCGAGACCCCCGACCACGGGCTTTCCCTGGCGACCATGGAACCCCGGGGAGTTGAAGACGTGGTCTGGGCCTACCGGGACCGGCTGACGGCCATCGCCAAAGACGGGCGCTTCAACTCGGTAATCATTTTCAAGAACCAGGGACAGGCGGCCGGCGCCACCCTGGACCACTCCCATTCCCAGCTGATCGCCCTGCCGATCATACCCAGCCAGCTCAAGGATGAACTGATCGGGGCCAGAAGATATTTCGATTTCAAGGAGCGCTGCGTCTACTGTGACATCGTCGACCAGGAACTCCGCCACCAGGAACGGCTGGTGGGGGAAAACCAGGACTTTATCGCCGTCTGCCCCTACGCCCCCCGCTTTCCTTTCGAAGTCTGGATCATTCCCAAAAACCACGGGGCGGTTTTCCAGGAAACCAGCAAGTTCGGCCTGGAGAACTTCGCCATGATGCTCTCGGAAACCCTGAAACGGCTGGCGGAGGTACTGGAGGACCCGCCCTACAATTTCGTCCTCCACACGGCGCCCCTGCACCAGGACGTGGGCCGCTTCTACCACTGGCACCTGGAAATCATGCCCAAGCTGACCCGGGTGGCCGGCTTCGAATGGGGTTCCGGTTTTTTCATCAACCCGACGCCGCCGGAGGAGGCGGCCAAGTATCTGCGGGAAGCCAGGATAGCCACGGAGGAAGAGCCGTCCCGTTCCGGTTGACCATGGACAGCCAGGTGAACGCCAGGATTCTTTACGAGGTCATCGAACTGGTGGCGGCCAACCAGGAGGTCAGCGCCAGCCTGACCGACGTCAGCGCCTACCTGCTGCAACAGTTTGCCGGCCAGCTGGCGGCGGTTTTCCTCGCCGACCAGCAGCGGGAAAACCTGGTTCTGCGCCTGCTGGTCGACCGGCAGGGCCGCCGGCTGCCCGGCGGCCCCCTGCCCCGGTACCCCCTGCAGGCACAGAACCTCTTTACCCAGACCTGGATTTCCCGCATTCCCGCCCAGGGCGGCAATCCCTTCAAGCAGCCGCCGGCCGGCGGCGAAGCCGACCTGCCGGCGGTTCTCCGGCAGCCGGAGTGCTGCTGGGTCTTTCCCCTGGGCGACGACAGCACCAGCTACGGCGTCCTGGCCCTCTTCTTCCCGCGGGAGGCCCCCCTTGCCGACGGCGACAGCCACCTGATCGCCGCCGTCAGCCGCCTGCTGGCCATCGGCATCCGCAACTCCGAACTCGACGACTGGGCCCAGAAAAAGATCCAGCGCCTGCAGTTTCTCTACGATTTCAACGAGGCGATCACCAGCACCATGGATCGCGACCGGATGCTCAGCATCGCCATCCCCGCCTGCCTGCAGCTGCTGAAGACCAGCGCCTACGTTCTCCGCCTGGCCGATGCCGACAGCGGCCGGCTCCGGGTTGAACGGCAAAGCCCGGAACTCGACGCCGCCGAGGCCGGCGACCCGGAAACCGCCCGCCAGGCATACCGCGACCGGCAGCCGCGGCTCCACGCCGACGGCCGCTTCCCGGTTTACGTCTGCCTGCCCCTGCTCAGCCAGGGAAAAGCGATCGGCACCCTGGAGTTTTTCGACCCGCCGGGCACCATCCCCCGGCGCCAGTTCAACCGCCAGGACCTGAAGCTGCTGATGACCATCGCCACCCAGCTGGGCACGGCGCTGGTGCGCACCACCATGTACCAGCGGCTGGCGGAGCTCAACCGGGAAAACGAGCGCCGGGCCCGGCGCCTGACCACCATCAACGAACTGGAAAACATGCTCCTGGCCGCCGACGACCCTGACACCCTGATGAAATTGATCCTCGGGGCGATCACCAGCCAGCGCGGCTTCGGCTTCGACCGGGCCATGCTGTTTCTCCTCGACCGGAAGCGGCGGCGGCTCTGCGGCCGGCTGGCGGCCACCAAGACCGACATCTCCTTCGGCCGCGGCGACGGCTGGCAAGGCGAAGAACAGACCCCGGCGGAATACCTGGAAATGATCGCCGGCCAGCTCTGCCAAGCGGCGGCGGCCACCCCCGACTCCCTGAGCCGGGACCTGGACAACTGCCGCATTCCCCTGCAGCAGCCGGAACAGGCTATCATCAACGACATCCTGGAACGGAAAAAAGCGGTGCTCATCCGGGTGGCCGACCCCGAGGCTCCGCGGATCCCGCCGCCCCTGAGCCACCTGCTCACCGACCAGGAAACCATCTTCCTGCCCCTGGCCAGCAAGGAGGAGACCTTCGGCCTGCTGGTGGTCGACAACGGCATCAGCCTGGCCCCCATCCGACAGACGGAGATCCCCTACCTGAAGATGTTCGTCGGCGCCGCGGCCCTGGCCCTGGACCGGGCCCTGCTCAACATCCAGTTTGACCAGGCCCTGTCCATGCTCCACGAAACCCAGCAGAAGCTGGAACAGAGCGAGAAACTGGCCGCCCTGGGGGAGATGGCCGCCGGCATTGCCCACGAAATCAAGAACCCGCTGGTTTCCATCGGCGGCTTTGCCCGCCGCCTCTACCGCCAGCTGCCGGCAGACAGCCGGGAAAAGGCCTACGGCCAGATAATCATCAGCGAAATCAACCGCCTGGAAAAGATCGTCAAGGATGTCCTCACTTTCTCCCGCGGCCAGGCGGAGCCCCTGGAGGAGTGCGACCTCAATGCCCTGGTGGAGGAGATCGCCGACTTCTTCCGCAAGGATCTCAAGCAGGAGAACATCCGTCTCGAACTGCAGCTGGCCCCGGAGCTGCCGCCGGTGGAGTGCAACCGCAATCAGATCAAGCAGGTGCTCATCAACCTGATTGCCAACAGCAAGCAGGCCATCGGCTCCCGGCCCGGCGGCCGGATCATCGTCCGCTCCGCCCGGGAGGCCGGCGACCAGCCGCGGGTGCGCCTGGAAATCGAGGACAACGGCGGCGGCATCAATCCGGAACTGTTGCACAACATCTTCAACCCCTTCTTCACCACCAAGGATGACGGCACCGGCCTGGGGCTGCCGATTTCCCACAAGATCGTCCTCAATCACCAGGGCAGCATCAAGGTGAAAAACAAGGAAGCGGAAGGGGCCACCTTCATTATCAAGCTGCCGGTCCGGCAGCAGAAACTGCAGCACATCACCGGCTCGGCAAGTGAGCCGTAAACAAGGGAGAGGAAAATGAAACGGAAGATTCTAGTGGTCGACGACGAGGAAAGCATCCGCCTGCTCTACCGGGAAGAACTGGAGGACGCCGGCTACGAGGTCCGGACCGCGGCCAGCGCCGAGGAAGCCTTGGAACTGATCGCCGCCGGCCGGCCGGACCTGGTGATCATGGACATCAAGATGCCCGGCATGTCCGGCCTCGAGGCCCTGGTAAAGATCAAGGAGATGGACCGCCGGCTGCCGGTGATCCTCTGTTCGGCCTACGGCGAATACAAGCAGGATTTTTCCAGCTGGGCCTCCGACGACTACGTCGTCAAGTCAGCCAACCTCGACGAGCTGAAACGCCACATCGAAAAGATCCTGGCCCAGGCAGCGGAAAATTCCTGACCCGGCGGGGCAAAGGCGTTGACAAAGGCCGGCTTTTCTTGTAGGAAAACAGGTCAACCGTCCAGGCGGCCGCACGGCCTCCGGTCGGCAATCCGGGGGATTAGCTCAGCTGGGAGAGCGCCACGTTCGCAACGTGGAAGTCGAGGGTTCGAGTCCCTTATCCTCCACCATGACCGGGAAACGATGAAAAACCGGCTTGACAATTTTTTCCGCATCTCGGCCCAGGGCTCGACCATCGGTCGGGAACTGTACGCCGGCCTGACCACTTTCGTCACCGTCGCCTACATTATCGTCGTCAACCCGGCCATCCTGGCCGCCGCCGGCATTCCCAAGGGGCCGTCGATGGTGGCCACCATTCTCAGCGCCTTTTTCGGCACCATGATGATGGGCCTCTACGCCCGGCGGCCG